>DXEQ01000186.1 GCA_019114885.1 Candidatus Anaerobutyricum stercoripullorum | reverse complement strand
GCTTACTTGAATCTGACAAAGTTTTTAAAGAAAGAGGGTAAAAAAATGGGACTACTTACATTTAAAGGTGGCCTGCATCCCTACGATGGAAAGGAACTCAGCAAGGACAGACCGATCGCTGCGTATCTTCCAAAAGGGGAACTGGTCTTTCCTTTGAGTCAGCATATCGGCGCGCCGGCCGTTCCTTGTGTGGCAAAGGGCGACCGGGTGCTGGCTGGTCAGAGAATTGCGGATGCCGGAGGATTTGTTTCGGCCAATATCCACAGTTCCGTTTCCGGTACGGTGAAGGCGATTGAGCCCCGCGTGACAGTTTCCGGCGCGAAGGTCAGCTGTATCGTAGTGGAGAACGACGGACAGTATGAGCAGGCGGAGTTTGTTCCGGTGACGGAGCGTACGCCGGAGGCCATCATCGGCGCCGTGAAAGAAGCCGGTATCGTGGGTCTGGGTGGCGCAGGCTTCCCGACACATGTGAAGCTTTCTCCGAAGGAACCGGACAAGATTGATACCATCATCATCAACGGCGCGGAGTGTGAGCCATATATCACGGCCGATTACCGCTGTATGATGGAGATTCCGGAACAGCTGATCTCCGGACTGAAGCTGATCCTCACTCTTTTCCCGAAGGCGAAGGGTGTGATCGGTATTGAAGATAATAAGCCGGACGCCATCGCGAAGATGCAGGAACTGTGCAAAGGGGAATCCCGCATTGAGGTGGCGCCGCTTAAGACCAAATATCCGCAGGGAGCGGAGCGTTCCCTGATCTATGCGGTGACAGGACGGGCCATCAATTCCAGTATGCTTCCGGCAGACGCAGGATGCATCGTGGATAACGTGGCCACTGCCATTGCCATCCATGAAGCCGTGACCATGGGCAAGCCGCTCTACGAGAGAGTGGTCACCGTGACCGGCGACGCGGTAAAGGAGCCGGGCAACTTCAGGGTGAAGGCCGGCACGGACGCGGCGGAGCTTGTCGAGGCGGCCGGCGGCTTTAAGAGCCAGCCGGAGAAGGTTATCTCCGGAGGCCCGATGATGGGTATGGCACTTGGCACCCTGCATGTGCCTTGCGGTAAGACATTCTCTTCTCTGTTATGCTTCACAAAAGATGAGGTGGCAGAGTATGAACCGGGTAACTGCATCCGCTGCGGACGCTGTGTGGAAGTATGCCCGGCGGGACTCATGCCGACAAAGCTGTCCGAGGTGGCGGACCACGGCGATTTCGCGCTGTTTGACCAGTTGAACGGATGTGAGTGTGTGGAATGCGGCTGCTGTTCCTACGTCTGTCCGGCAAAGAGAAGATTGACCCAGTCCATGAAGACCGGCCGCCGGGAGGCGCTGGCCTTAAGACGGAAGAAAGCATAGCATAAGGAGAGGTGAAAAATGAACGAACAATTTTTTAACGTATCAGCCAATCCTCATGTAAGGGATAAGGCTTCTACACACAGCATTATGCGGGATGTGATCATCGCCCTGCTTCCGGCCACGGTTTTCGGTTTCTGGAATTTTGGCATGAACGCCATCATCAATACGGTGATCTGTATCCTGACCTGCGTGGTCAGCGAGTATCTCTGGCAGCGGTTCATGCACAAGAAGATCACAGTCAGTGATCTGAGCGCGGTGGTCACCGGACTGCTGCTGGCACTGAACCTTCCGCCGGAAGTTCCGTTCTGGATTCCGGTCATCGGCGGAGCGTTCGCCATCATCGTAGTGAAACAGGTATTTGGCGGTCTGGGCCAGAACTTTATGAACCCGGCTCTGGGCGCCCGGTGTTTCCTGCTCATTTCCTTTGCGGGAATCATGACCAATTTCTCCTATAACGGGTTCGGCGGCAGCTTTGACGCCACGACATCCGCGACTCCTCTGGCGGCATTGAAGGCCGGAGAGGCTGTCAATATTCAGGATATGTTCCTGGGAACCATTCCGGGAACCATCGGAGAGACTTCCTCCCTGCTTCTGATCATCGGCGGTGTTTATCTGATCGCCAGAAAGGTCATCAGCTGGAAGATCCCGGTATGCTACATCGTAACCTTAGGTATCTTTGTCCTCCTGTTCGGCGGACACGGATTTGATATGACATATCTGGCAGGCCATCTGTTCGGCGGCGGTCTGATGCTCGGCGCCTTCTTCATGGCCACCGACTATGTGACATCCCCGATCACTCCGACGGGCAAGATCGTCTTCGGAATCCTGCTGGGTATCTTCACCGGAATATTCCGGTTGTTCGGAGGTTCCGCGGAAGGTGTGTCCTACGCCATCATCTTCTGTAACCTGCTGGTTCCTCTGATCGAAAGATTTACCACTCCTGCCGCATTTGGAAAAGGAGGTAAGAAGAAATGAATGCATTGATCAAAGATTGTATAAAGCTCGTGACCATCACGGTCATTGCCGGAGCGGCCCTGGGCGCCGTATACGGCATCACAAAGGAGCCGATCGCCGCACAGGAAGAGAAGAAGCAGATGGAAGCCTACGCCGCTGTCTTCCCGGAGGCTGCGGAGTTTGCGGAGGTGGACGGCTTCACACCGGAGGCAGCCGCGGAAGTTCTGGCGTCCGGAGAGAACCCGATCGCCGGCCATGACGATGACGAGATCACCTCCGTGGTGGAGGCGGTTGACACGTCCGGAGAGGCGCTTGGATACATTTTCAATGTGACCACAGCGGAAGGCTACGGCGGAGATATCTCTCTCACCGTCGGTATCCAGGCGGACGGCACGGTGAACGGCTATTCCGTTCTTTCCATCAGCGAGACAGCCGGCCTCGGCATGAACGCGCAGGAAGCGGACTGGGCCGGTCAGTTTGCGGGCAAACAGGTGGACGCCTTCACGGTGGTCAAGGACGGCTCCGGCGCCAACGATGACGCGAAGATCGACGCCATTTCCGGCGCGACCATCACCAGTGACGCGGTGGCAGGCGCTGTGAACAGCTGTATCATTTACTTCCATACATTAGAAGGGGGGAACTAAAGATGAAGAATAATCCTGTTGAAAGATTGATCAACGGTATCATCAAGGAGAACCCGACGCTTGTGCTCACCCTTGGTATGTGTCCGACGCTGGCGGTGACAACTTCCGCCATCAACGGTATCGGTATGGGACTGTCCACAACGGCCGTATTGATGTTTTCCAACCTGGTGATCTCACTCCTCAGGAATTTTATCCCGGACAGAGTCCGGATTCCTGGTTATATCGTAGTCATTGCGTCCCTGGTCACGATCGTGCAGTTTCTGCTGCAGGCGTACGTGCCTTCGGTCAATGACTCCCTGGGCGTATATATACCTCTGATCGTTGTAAACTGTATCATCCTTGGCCGTGCGGAAGCCTATGCCGGAAAGAACGGTCCGGTCAACTCCTTCTTCGACGGTCTGGGTATGGGACTCGGTTTTACGGTCTCCCTGACCATCCTCGGAGCCTTCCGTGAGCTTCTGGGTGCGGGAACGGTGTTCGGATTCACCGTATTGGCAGAGTCCTTCTACACACCGATCACCATCTTCATCCTGGCTCCGGGTGCGTTCTTCGTTCTGTCCTGTCTGGTTGCCATCCAGAACAAGATCAAGAACCGCAAACCGAAGGCGCCGGGTCAGCCGAAGCAGACCGGAGGATGCGGAGACTGTTCTCAGTGTACCAACAGTGCCTGCGGCAGCCGCAGCTTCTTTGACATGACGGTCGATCAGAAAAAGGATAACGAATAGGAGGAGAATCGGATATGGAAACATTGTTATTGATCATCATCAGCTCAGCCATTGTAAATAACGTTGTCCTCAGTCAGTTTTTAGGGTTATGTCCGTTCCTCGGTGTGTCCAAAAAGGTGGATACCGCTCTCGGCATGGGCGTGGCCGTTATCTTCGTTATTACGATCTCGGCATTTGTGACGTCGCTGATATACAAATTTATTCTCGTGACCCTGGGACTGGAATATCTGCAGACCATCGTATTTATTCTGGTCATCGCCGCGCTGGTACAGTTCGTGGAGATGTTTTTAAAGAAGTCCGTGCCTTCCCTTTATGAGGCGCTGGGCGTATATCTTCCGCTGATCACCACCAACTGCGCGGTACTGGGTGTTGCGCTGAACTCCGTAACTTATGGCTATAACATTCTGGAATCCACCATCTACGGTTTTGGTATCTCCTTTGGTTTTACCATCTCCATCGTGATCCTGGCGGGTATCCGGGAAAAAATGGAATACAACGAGATTTCCGAATCATGGAAGGGCATGCCGATCGTGCTGGTGACGGCAGGACTCATGTCCATCGCCTTTTTCGGCTTTTCAGGTATTATTTAACAGGAGGGATAGAAGATGAGTGTAACTGGAATAATCCTTGCGGCTGCGGTCGTCGGGGGAACAGGTCTTGTGATTTCCATTCTTCTTGGCATTGCCTCCGAGAAGTTCAAAGTACCTGTGGACGAGAAAGAAATCGCAGTGAGAGAATGTCTGCCGGGCAACAACTGCGGCGGCTGCGGCTTTGCGGGCTGTGACGCTCTGGCAAAGGCCATCGCCCAGGGCGAGGCTCCGGTGGGGGCCTGTCCGGTGGGAGGTCCAGCCGTGGCGGCAAAGATTGGTGAGATCATGGGCGTGGAAGCCGGCGACATGGAGAAGATGGTGGCCTTTGTCAAGTGCGCAGGCACCTGTGAGAAGGCTTCCTCCAAATACAAATATTATGGCAACGAAGACTGTGTGTCTGCTGTCAGCGTGCCGGGCGGCGGCCCGAAGGCCTGCGAGTACGGCTGTACCGGTTTCGGAAGCTGTGTGAAGGTCTGTGATTTTGACGCCATCCACATCGTAAACGGTATCGCCCTCGTGGACAAGGAGAAATGTGTGGCCTGCGGTAAATGTGTGGAGACCTGTCCGAAGTCATTGATCGAGCTGGTTCCGTATAAGGCAGAACATAAGGTGGCATGTAACTCCAAAGCGTTCGGTAAGGCAGTCAAAGAGGTCTGCTCCGCCGGATGTATCGGCTGTAAGCTCTGCGTGAAGACCTGCGAGTTTGACGCCATCACCGTGGAGAACAATATCGCGCACATCGACTACAGCAAATGTACCGGCTGCGGCAAGTGTGCGGAGAAGTGCCCGGCGAAGGTGATTCTGTAGAGGCTGTGATGATATGTCAGCATGCGGCGTGATTATTGCGGAGCGCTGTGGGCATATATTACAATTTTATAACATTTAATAAGGTGTTTTATAAAAAAGGCTGTTTCCCTTAATAAAAATGCAAGAGAAACAGTCTTTTTTTTTCACACTTTAGGTGTATGATTGTACTGTTTGAAATAGAATGTATAAAAAGCCCGCATGTGTCAAAGCAGGGTTTTTCAAAAAAGGGCGCCGCATCCGGCGGCTGCCGGAAAAAATGTAGATGGATGGAGAAAACAATGGCATATTCAAAATTCAGCGGAACCTACCGCAGTGCAAATCATAAAAACAGAATTCATTATTATATATTTGAACCGGAAACAGATCTGAGAGCGATCCTGCAGATCACCCACGGATGGAAAGATTATATAGAGCGCAATGAGGAACTGATCCGGTTCTTTACGGACCACGGCGTTATGGTCTGCGGATGTGACTTTATCGGTCATGGCCGCTCTTCGAGCCGGGAGGACCTGGGACAGATGGAAGAGGAGGACGGCTGGGCCTGTCTTGTCAAGGACGTCAAGAGGCTGGCGGCCTACATCAAAAGAGAATACCCGAACGTCCCGTTTTTCCTCTACGGCCACGGCATGGGTTCTCTGGTGACCCGCCTGTGCTGCCTTCACGAATCGCAGTGGGACGGCGTGATCTTCTCCGGCACCAGCAGCCGGCAGAAATACTGCCGCAGAGCCGTGCTGCTCACGGCTATCCTCAGCAGATTTCAGGGGCTGGATCACCGCAGCGCCCTGCTGGAACGTCTGATCTACCGGAGACTGAACCGGAGATTCAAAAAAGAGAAAGATATTCTGTCCTGGTTCAGCGCCGATGAGGAGGTGCGCAGCCGGTACGCAGCCGATCCCCGGTCACAGTTTCAGTTTACCCTGAGTGCTTACAAGAATATCTTTAAGATGCTCGGTCTGGTCTCCACCCGGAAATGGTACCGCTCCATGAACCGGAATCTTCCGGTGCTGCTGATCAGCGGAAGAGAGGACCCTATCGGTAATTTCGGAAAAGGGATTGAGGAGATCTGCCAGCGCCTGTCGGCGGAAGGATGCACGGTAGAGATGAAGCTGTATGACGACATCCGCCATGAGCTGCAGAGCGATCCGGACCGGGAGACGGTCTTTCACGATATGCTGTCCTGGATGAAAGAATATGTAAAGGAACCATCGGAGGGCAGGATCATATACTGAATATGACAACAAGGAGCGGGGCAGACTATGCATGTACGTTTTTGGGAACTTGGCAACCGGGAAGTGATCAACTGCAAGGACGGAAAACGTCTCGGCCATGTGGGAGATCTGGAGATCGACCTGGCCGGCGGCTGCATCACCTGCCTGTATGTTCCCGTCGGGAGCAGATACTGCGGCTGCATGGGAAAGAAGGGAGAATATCGGATTCCCTATTCCTGTGTGGTGAAGATCGGTGTGGATATCATACTGGTGGATGTGGACGAAAAGAAATGTTTTGTAAAACTGTGAACCGGCCCGCCGGTATCCCGGCCGGCCGGCAGCTGCCAGTTAGCGGATCCGTTCCACGATCTGATCATAGAGATCAAGATCACAGTGCTCATTTCTGTCAAAGTGTACACAGTTTAAGCAGCTTGGTGTCTTGCTGTCACAGCAGGAATTCTTTGCGCCGTTTCCGCCGGAAGCCGGCGCGTATTTGCTGCATGCCTCCGCTACTTCCTGATACGTCTTTTTTGAACTTTTCATGATACATTTCCTCCTGCATTATTAAGATTTAAGAATGAAAAACAGCCGCCTCACAGGACAGGCATCCCGCGGTCTGTTCCGTGAGGCTCAGGAAGTAGTATGCGAAGAAAGAAAAAAATTATGCAGGATGACTGACGCCGGAATTTATTCCGGATAGATCAGATTCTTCTCCGTTGGATTCTCCAGCGCCTCTTTCAGATATTTTCTGGCGAGGAATCTTGCCATCGGCAGATTCTGGTCAAGATAATTGCCGCAGTCTTTCGGAGCGGCGCCCGGAATCTCTCCTTCATATTCCGCGATAAAGCGGAAGGTGTCGCGGACCAGTTCCACCACCTCTTTTGACGTATAATCTCCGGCAAGGATGAGATAGCAGCCGGTGCGGCAGCCCATCGGTCCGAAATAAATGATCTTTTCCTTCCAGTCCGGTTCATTTCGCAGATAGGTCGCCGCCAGATGTTCGATGGTGTGAAGCTCAGCGGTGTTCATGACCGGTTCCCGGTTCGGCGCGCACATGCGCAGGTCAAAAGTGGTGAGCACTTCCTGTCCCACGTAATCCTTTCTGGAAACATAGACGCCCGGGATCAGATCCAGATGGTTGACGGTAAAACTTGCGATCTTTTCCATGATATATCAAAGACTCCTTTCCTGTAATACAAAAAATTAAAAAATGACTTTAAAACGGGTTCCGGCTATCCATGCGCTGTGGGCCGGATATGTAGGATATCCGGAACCGATACCATACATAATATATTAGTTTTTTCAGCCGGTCAACTGCGAAATGAATAGTAAATATGCGTAAGTCTGGGCAAACTGGT
>DXEQ01000185.1 GCA_019114885.1 Candidatus Anaerobutyricum stercoripullorum | reverse complement strand
CGCTGATAAAAAAGCGCTGATAAAAAGCGCTGATAAAATGAAACTTACAAATAAAACTAAACAACAGTTAGAAAAAATAACAGAGTGGATGGATCCGGACAGAGAATACAGAATAGTTGAGATAGCAGAATATCTCGGAGTGAAAGAAACAAGAGCCCGTGAATTGGTGAGGGTATTGGTACAGCTTAAGAAAATAGAGGCAATTGGTAAAAATAAAGGGCGTAGATACAGAAAATTAGTTATGAATGCATAATTTATAGAGAGAAAGGGGTATTTTCATGGAAGATACGTCTGTAAAGAATAAAAAGAATAAGAACGGCAGGAGCGCCGGTGATTCGGGACAGGGCGGGAAGAAGCGCATCTGCATGGGGATTCTTGCCCATGTGGACGCCGGGAAGACGACGCTGTCGGAGGGCATCCTGTATCTGACAGGAGGGCTTCGGAAGCTGGGCCGGGTGGATCACGGTGACGCCTTCCTCGATAATTTTGCGCTGGAGCGGAGCAGGGGGATCACCATTTTCTCCAAGCAGGCCATGTTTGCGCTGGGGGATACGGAGGTGACCCTCATTGATACGCCGGGGCATGTGGATTTT
The DNA here is from genome assembly GCA_019114885.1 of Candidatus Anaerobutyricum stercoripullorum. GTDB lineage: Bacteria > Bacillota > Clostridia > Lachnospirales > Lachnospiraceae > Anaerobutyricum > Anaerobutyricum stercoripullorum. The sequence continues at coordinate 2,631 of DXEQ01000185.1, read as the reverse complement.
TCGGCGGAGATGGAGCGGGCGCTCTGGGTGATGGATTACGCGGTGCTGGTGGTGAGCGGCGCGGATGGAGTCCAGGGGCACACGGAGACTTTGTGGCGGCTGCTGAAGGCCTATCAGATTCCGACATTTATTTTTGTCAATAAGATGGATCAGGACGGGACGGACGAGGGAGAGCTTCTGGAAGAGTTGAAAAAGAGTCTGGATGACGGATGTATTCCTTTTGGTGGACTTTCCGTGCTGCCGGATGGCAGCGTCAGTGTGGAGACGGAAGAGATTCTGGAAGAACTGGCCATGTGTGACGAAGGTCTGCTGGAGCAGTATATGGAGACCGGGGAGATCGGCAGGGAGGAGCTGTGCCGGTTGATCCGGGAGAGGAAAGTTTTCCCGTGTTATTTCGGTTCTGCGTTGAAGCTTGCCGGTGTGGAAGAACTGCTCGCCGGTCTGGAATGGCTTACGAAGATGCCGTCATATCCGGATGCGTTCGGGGCGAAGGTGTTTAAGATATCCAGGGATGAGCAGGGCGGCCGGCTGACCCACGTGAAGATTACCGGAGGGCAGCTTAAGGTGAAGACCGCTTTTACGGATCTGGGCGAGAAGGAGAAGGTGGATCAGATCCGCCTGTATTCTGGCGCCAGATACCAGCTTCAGGATGTGGCGCAGGCCGGAACGGTCTGTGCCCTCACCGGATTGTCAGAGACGTCTGCCGGGCAGGGGCTTGGCGCGGAGACATCGTTGACGTCCCCGATTCTGGAACCGGTCATGAGTCGCAGCGTGATTTTGCCGGAGGGAGCGGATGTGACGAAAGCGCTTTCCCAGCTTAAGCAGCTGGAGGAGGAAGATCCTCTGCTGCACATCGTCTGGAACAGCCGTCTGGAGGAGATTCAGATGCAGCTCATGGGTGAGGTACAGACGGAGGTGTTAAAGAGCCTTATCGCAGAGCGCTATAAGATGGAGGTATCTTTCGGTCCGGAGCGAATCATGTACAGGGAGACCATCCGCACTGCGGTGACAGGAGTGGGCCATTATGAACCGCTGCGCCATTATGCGGAAGTCCATCTTCGCATGGAACCGGGAGAGCGGGGTAGCGGTCTGGTTTTTGCCACAGACTGCAGTGAAGATGTGCTGGACCGGAACTGGCAGCGGCTGATCCTCACCCATCTGATGGAGAAAGAGCATCTGGGCGTGCTGGCCGGGATGCCGATTACCGATATGAAGATCACATTGACGGCGGGCCGGTCCCATCTGAAGCATACGGAAGGGGGCGACTTCCGTCAGGCCACCTATCGGGCGGTTCGGCAGGGAATGATGCAGGCGGAGTCGGTTCTGCTGGAACCGTGGTATACTTTCCGGCTGGAACTGCCGGCAGAGCAGGTGGGCCGGGCCATGGCGGATATCCAGAAAATGTACGGTTCTTTTGACGCGCCGCAGATGGAAGGAGAAAATGCACTGCTTACCGGCAGCGCGCCGGCCTCGGAGATGGTGGATTATCCGGCGGAAGTACAGTCTTATACCGGCGGCCGGGGAAGGCTCTCCCTGCGCCTTTCGGGGTATCAGCCATGTCACAATGAAGAGGAGGTGCTGGCAGATATCGGCTACGACTGTGACGCCGATGTGGATAATCCGTCGGGGTCCATCTTCTGTTCCCATGGGGCGGGATATTTTGTGCCGTGGGATGAGGTGCCGGAGAAAATGCACATCAAAGAGGAGGACCGGACAGGCAGAGAGAAGGCGGCGACAGGCGGCGGGCCGTCTCCCAGGCAGGGCAGTGTGAGTCCGGGATTATCCTATGAAGAGGATAAAGAGCTGGAGGCTATCTTTCTGCGGGAGTTTGGCAGCCGGAAACAGCAGGAAGACCGCTACAGTGGATACCGCAAGTCCACGGCAGGCGGTGTGCGGACAGCTGCCCCGGCCCGGAGTACATTTGCTGCTTCGGACAGGCAAAAGGACGAGAAACAATACCTGCTGGTGGACGGCTACAATATCATTTTTGCCTGGGATTTTCTGAAGGAGTTGTCGGAGGTCAATCTGGAAGCTGCCCGGGGCAAACTGATGGACATTCTCTGTAATTATCAGGGGTTTACGGGATATACTTTAATTGTGGTTTTTGACGCCTACAAAGTAAAAGGCAATCCCGGCGAGATCTTTAAATACCACAATATCCATGTGGTCTACACGAAAGAAGCGGAGACGGCCGACCAGTATATCGAGAAGACAACCCATGAGCTGGGGCACAGACACCGGGTTCTTGTGGCGACTTCGGATCATCTGGAGCAAGTGATCGTCATGGGACAGGGCGCCCGCAGGATCACTGCCGCTGACTTTCTGGAAGAAGTGGAGCGGGCGGAGAAAGAGATTCGTCGGATCAATGAGGAGCGGCGGCAGAACGGTAAGAATTATCTTCTGGAAAATGCGGATGACGCCACGGCGGATTTGCTGGAAAATGTACGTCTGGGCAGGATGTCCCTGAAAGGACCGGAAGGGTCTGAGCAGTAGAGAATACCTGGATTTTGTTTATGTCCGAGCCTCTGAATACCGGCGTTCAGAGGAGTTTCAAATATTGACTTTTTCAGTAGGATATGATATACATAATTTTTGGATACAATGAATTTTTTGACAATCTTTTTACATTTT
>DXEQ01000184.1 GCA_019114885.1 Candidatus Anaerobutyricum stercoripullorum | reverse complement strand
CGGTTTTCGGCTTTTTCTGGTGGACAGTGAGGAAATGGCGCTGCGTTTTGACTTCCGCTGCCTGCTGGTGTCCCTCCTTTTTCTCTTGATCGTCATCACATTTTCCTGTCTGACCGCATGGCGGTATCTGAAGAAAACAAACATTATGGATGTGGTGCAGGAGGAGCATAAAAATGAACCGGTTCGTGAACTGGGAAGATGGTGCGGCCCGGCGGGCGTCGTCATCCTTTTTGCCGGCGCCATCATCGGCTACGGCGCCCCGGGCGTCTACATGAAGTTATTCTCCGCTTATCCTCCGGGATGGATCAACCTTTTGTACGCGCCGGTCTTCCTCGGACTTTACATGATCATGCTGCACACCGTTGTCCATGGCTGGGGCCGCCGCAGAAAGCACCCGTATAAAAATATCATTGCCCGGAGCATGATGAAGTTCCAGGGCAGACAGACCGTCAACAATCTTCTGGTCAGCACCGTGCTCATCGCCGGGGGCTGTTTCGGCATCTTTTATATCCCGATCTTTTCTGCCGGCTCCATTCTGGAGACCAGCGGCCGGGATTATGATTATTTCTTTTTCAGCCGGGCGGATCAGAACGTACCGGACAGAGCGGAGATTGAGGACCTGGCTTCCGGCTATGATTTAAACCTCACGGACTGGCAGGATCACGCCTACATCAGCCTCGCCTGCGACGGGCAGACGCAGGTTGAAGAAGGGCGCCATTTTCATTACGAGTACCGGCTTCTCCTTGGCGAATGTAAGCTCATGTCCGAGGATACCTACAATGCAATGACCGGCAGCAATGTAAATGTACTCCCGGGCACCTGTTACGGCATCACCTCCACCAGTCAGGAAGACTCCTTCTGGATAAACTCCGGGGTCACAAAGTTTACCAACATGTGTACCATGGACAGCTTTGACACGGAGTTTGCCGGTTTTTTGCATTACGATCTGACTGCGGGAAGCAATAACAGTTTCTATGTAGTGGACAATGCTGACTTTGCCGCCATGTCGCAGAACCTCACCGACGACTGGAAGGGAGACCTTTTCTTCTTCAACGTGGATGGGAAAGATAATTATGATTTCGCCAGACAGCTTTACCTGAACTTCGTTCACTCTTTTGACGCGAGCTGCGAAGTCATCGAGGCTTACGACCGGGTACAGAAATACGCGGACGAACAAAACGGAGAGGTCTACTGGGGAGACACGGATGAAATGGATAAGATCAGCTACGACCAGCCGGATTCCACCAGCTTTCGCATGTACTGGAGCTATATGCCAAAAATCCGTATCCTGGATCAGAACGATTTTCTTAAAAACTTTGCCGTCTTTCTGATGATGTTCCTCTTTATCGCCATCATCTGTTTTACGGCGGTGCTGATCATCTGCTACATCCGCTGCCAGACCATCGCCCTCAACAACCGCTATGTCTTCGACGATCTCAGGCGTCTGGGCGCCTCGCCGCAATTTCTGGCGCAGGAAGTCAGAAACCAGTGCGGCAAAGTCTTCACGGTTCCTGCCGCCGTGGGCATGACGGTCACGTATCTTCTTTTTGTCATGATCATGTACGCCAACGACGGCACCCTCACCGGAACGGAGATCGTGGGACTGAGCGTCTGCTTCTGTGTGCTGCTCCTCATCGGAGTATTCATCTATGGCATCTACTTTAAGACGCTGGAAAAGGTGCGGCGACAGCTTGGAATTGGATAAAATTCTTTCCATCTGTTCCAGATTTATACAAAAGAAACCCTTGCGCCCCGTGCGCCAATGTGCTATAGTAAAAGCATAAACAAAGGGAACAACCGCCCACAAAGGGTTGACCAAATAAGGAGGAAAAATCACCCTGACTTTGCCAATGCCTAAGGGTGATTTTTCTATATGCTACTTACAATATGTAAAAACAAATGTAAGCAATGCCAGAATAAAAATACCAAATGTTAACATATCGTTAAAATCAAAATGGTTTTTCATCAGCATCACCTCCATTCTTTTGTAGAATGAAGGTCAACCACCCTGTAACACAGTTGTTCCCGTTCTTTATCATATCATTTATTTTCTATTTTATCAATATTTTCCAGTTTCTTTTATGCGTTTTTTCTTTTTATTCCCATTTCTAACTGTTCACTGTTTCTTTCTGCGCTCCTCTCTATGCCCTTTTCAGAAATGTCAGAAAGAACACGCCGGACGCCAGCAGCACGATCATCGGTCCCGTGGCAATGTCTGTATAGTAGGACAGCACCAGACCCAGCACGCCGCAGATCACGGCAATGAGGACAGAGAACAGGTGATAGGTACGCATGTTTCTCGCCAGGTTGCGGGCCGCTGCCGCTGGCAGAATGAGGAGCGCATTGATGATGAGCAGCCCCACCCACTGGATAGAGAGCATGACGATAATCGCCATCAACACCACAAAAAGATTGTCGTACAGGCGAACCGGCACTCCTTTGCTCTGCGCCAGTGATGGATTGATGCTGACAAAGTGCAGCCGGTTGAAACAGAACAGCCAGAAGATCACTGTCAGCACAAAGGCAACGAGAAGTCCGGTCAGTTCTGTCCGGGTAATGCTTAAGATATCGCCGATGAGCAGCGAGTTATATTTGGAGAAGTTGCCGCCCATGGAAAGCACTGCCAGACCGATAGCAAGACCGCAGGAAGCGAACACACTGATGACGGTCTCCGCACCCGCCTTACCCCGGTATTTGATCCAGTTTAAAAGCAGGGCAAACAGAATCCCGAAAATAATCATGGACAAAGTCGTGTCCGTCATGCCAAGAATCACACCGAGGGCGATGCCGGTGATGGCGGAATGCCCCAGCGCGTCGGAAAAAAACGCCATCTTATTGTTGACGATCATGGTGCCCAGCAGGCCGAAGAGCGGCGTGATGAGCAGGATGGCGATCAGTGCATTTTTCATAAATTCATATTGAAACATTTTTAT
>DXEQ01000183.1 GCA_019114885.1 Candidatus Anaerobutyricum stercoripullorum | reverse complement strand
TATGCACCCGCAAACTCTGTCCATGCCGGAGATATGATCAGTGTCTCTGCAGAATACTGGCAATTTGTACATACTCGCAAACTCTGTCCGGCAGACGCCGGTATGCGGTCCACACAGGCAATCCTTTTTTTCGCCGGACGTAAAAAGAGACCGCCGCCGGGACAACAGCACTCTGGATATGCTATCGTCTCCGCGATGGTCTCTTTTCGTTCTTTTGTTATCACATATTTTTATAAGGAGAAGTTTTCTGCGGGCCGGAGTCCTGCTTCTCTTGGGGGCATGAAGCTCGTCCTTCCCCGGCCCGGAACATGTTATTTCTTTATTGCAGACTGTTTTATTTTGCCGCCGGTTTTCTCAGCACGCCCAGCAGCACTGCTCCCACGATGGAGCCGATCAGTAAGGCCACGATATACATGAGGGCATTTCCCACAACCGGGAACACGAAGATTCCGCCGTGCGGCGCCATCAGCGTACAGCCAAAGGCCATGGACAGCGCGCCGGACACTGCGGAGCCTACCACACAGGATGGGATCACGTGAAGTGGATCTCCCGCTGCGTAAGGGATGGCTGCTTCAGAGATAAAGCACAGTCCCATGATGGCGTTGACCGGGGCTGCCTTACGGTCGTTGTCCGTAAATTTGTTCTTAAATGCCCAGGATGCGATGGCAATGGCGATTGGAGGCACCATACCGCCGACCATGACCGCTGCCATGATCATATATCCGCTGTCTGCCTGGGAAGCCAGAGCTGCGGTTCCAAATACGTAGGCCGCCTTGTTGAACGGACCGCCCATGTCGATGGACATCATGCCGGCAACCACAAGACCAAGGATGATGGAGTTCGCTCCGCCCAGAGAATTCAACGCATCAGACAGCAGCTGATTCAGCCAGGAGAAGAACGGGTTGATGGCAAGCATGATCACACTGATGCCGAGAAGGCCGATCACCGGATAGATGAGCATCGGACGGATACCGTCCATGGAGGCCGGAAGTTTTTCCGTTGCTTTCTGCAGCAGCAGTACGAGATATCCGGCTACGAAACCGGCGAACAACGCGCCGAGGAAACCACCGGAGATCGGGCTGATGCTGGAATCAAAGGCCGAAGCAAAGGTCGTTCCGGCATTTGCCAGGAAACCGCCCACAAAACCGACCATCAGACCCGGCCGGTCCGCGATACTCATGGCGATGTAACCGGCAAGAATCGGCAGCATAAAACCGAAGGCCGCATTTCCCGCCGTCTTGAAGAAGGCTGCCACCGGGGTATTCATACCGAAGTTGGCCGGATCGATGCTGTAATCATCCAGCAGGAAGGCGATGGCAATGAGGATACCGCCGCCGATGACAAACGGAAGCATGTGAGATACGCCGTTCATCAGATGCTTGTAGATCTGATGGCCGATGCCCTCGCCGTCATCTTCTGCGGAAGAGTTGTCCGCGCCGCCGTGATGATGATAGATCGGCGCCTCCCCGTTTACTACCTTCTCGATCAGTTCCTGCGATTTGTGGATACCGTCGGATACCTTGACCTTGATCAGAGGCTTTCCGTCAAAACGGGCCATCTCCACATTTTTATCTGCCGCGATGATGATACCGTCGCAGGCAGCGATTTCTTCTTTGGTCAGTACATTTTTTGCGCCGGAGGAACCGTTGGTCTCCGCTTTCACCGGGATTCCCAGCTCCTTGCCCTTCTCTTCCAGCGCTTCCGCTGCCATGTAAGTGTGAGCGATACCGGTCGGGCAGGCTGTGACTGCCAGCACCCGGTAACCGGTGGATGCCGGAGCTTCCGGTTTTTCTTCCTGCGCCGCGCTTTCTTCTTCCGCGCCGTATTTTTCTGTTTCTTTTTCGTCAATGGCTTTCAGGAACGCATCCACACTTTCTGCGGTGAGCAGTTTCTCCCGAAACGCTGCATCCATGAGGATGGTGGACAGTCTGGATAACGCCTCCAGATGTACATCTGATCCTTCCGCCGGGGCGGCGATCATGAAAAACAGATTGGACGGCTGTCCGTCCAGCGCGTCACAATCCACTCCACCCGGAACAGTGATGGCCGCGATGCCCGGCTCCTTCACTGCCGCGTTTTTGGAATGTGGGATACAGATTCCGTCTGCGATGGCGGTCGGTCCCTCTGATTCTCTCTTCATGATTCCCTCTTTAAACTGCTTTTTGTCGGAAATATTTCCGACTTTTTCATGCAGGTCGATGAGCAGATCGAGCATCTCATCTTTGGAGGAAACCTTTGCGTTTAATGCAACCGCATCTTTTTTTAACAAATCAACGATTCTCATAAATCTCTTCCTTCCTGTGTGCTAAAAAATGTGTTGATGCCGCAGTGGCAATCGCCGCCCGGCATCTGCCTGTGATCAGCCAAGCTGGCTGAGCATCTTGTCAAACATTTCCCGGGAAGCCAGCCCTTCGGAAAATGCAGTGGCGCTTCCCGCTGCCGTTCCGGTCTTCAATGCTTCTGCGTAGCTTCCGCTCTTTAAATATCCGGCCACGAAACCGGCCACCATGGAATCCCCGGCGCCAACCGAGTTGATCACCTTGCCCTTCGGGGTTCCCATCTGCATGCACTCGCCGTCTTCCGTGAGCAGGAGTGCGCCGTCGCCGGCCATGGAAATGAGTACGTTTCTTGCGCCCATCTTCTGCAGCTCTCCGGCATAATGTTCAATCTCTTCTTTTGTGCTGCAGACCGTGTGGAACATCTCTCCCAGTTCATGATTGTTTGGCTTGATGAGGAACGGATGGTATTTCAGTACATTTAACAGAAGATCCTTTGTGGCGTCCACCACCGTGCGGATGCCCTTATCCGCCAGTCTTGCCAGGATTCTCTCGTAGATATCCTCCGGCAGTGTGTTCGGGATACTTCCCGCCAATACCAGGATATCTTCGCTGCCCAGAGCGTCCAGTCTGGCAAACAATGCCTCGATCGCTTCTTCCGTGATCACCGGTCCCTGCCCGTTGATCTCCGTCTCGTCGCCGTGTTTTACCTTTACATTGATTCTGGAATTGCCTTCCGGCAGATGGATAAAATCTGTCCGGATGCCCAGAGAGGCAACTCCCTCTTCGATGGCTTTTCCCGTGAATCCTGCCACAAAACCCAGCGCCGTCGTTTCCATACCCAGCATATTTAAGATCGTGGAAACGTTGATGCCCTTGCCTCCGTAAAAAATGGATTCTCTCTTTGACCTGTTGATGTCCCCTAAC
>DXEQ01000182.1 GCA_019114885.1 Candidatus Anaerobutyricum stercoripullorum | reverse complement strand
AGTAACCGTTGTATCTTATTTAACGAGAAGGGTGAGATCTGCAGTGTTGCACAGCAGGAATTCACACAGTATTATCCACAGCCAGGTTGGGTAGAGCATGACGCAAAAGAGATCTGGCATACACAGTTATCCGTTGCAAGACAGGCTATGCAGCAGTTAGGCGTTGGCGCAGCTGATATCGCTGGTATCGGTATCACCAATCAGCGTGAGACCACCATCGTTTGGGATAGAGAGACAGGCGTTCCTGTATATCATGCAATCGTTTGGCAGTGCCGTCGTACTTCCGAATACTGCGATTCCTTAAAAGAAAGAGGACTGGTTGACATGATCCAGAAGAAGACCGGTCTTGTTATCGACGCTTACTTCTCCGGCTCCAAGATTCACTGGATTCTTGAGAACGTTCCTGGCGCAAGAGAGAAAGCAGAAGCTGGACAGCTTATGTTTGGTACCGTAGATACATGGCTGATCTACAACCTGTCCGGCAAGAAGATTCACGTAACAGATTACTCCAACGCTGCAAGAACCATGTTATTCAACATCAACACTCTGCAGTGGGATGATGAGATTCTTGAAGCTCTCGAGATTCCGAAATCCATGCTTCCTACACCGAAGCCATCCAGTGAGATTTACGGCATGACCGAAGAGAGCCTGTTCCAGGGCAGAATCCCGATCGCAGGCGCTGCAGGCGACCAGCAGTCCGCTCTGTTTGGACAGACCTGTTTCAATGCCGGCGAGGCTAAGAATACATACGGTACAGGTACATTCCTGTTAATGAACATTGGTAAAGAGATGAAGCTGTCCGAGAACGGCATGGTTACCACAGTTGCATGGGGACTTGATGGCGAAGTGAACTACGCTCTGGAAGGTTCCGTATTCGTAGCAGGCGCTGCTATCCAGTGGCTGCGTGACGAGGTTAAGATTGTGGACGCTGCTCCGGATTCCGAGTTCTTCTGTAACAAGGTTCCTGACACCAACGGATGCTACGTTGTTCCTGCATTTACAGGACTTGGAGCTCCTCACTGGGATCAGTACGCTCGTGGATGTATCGTAGGTCTGACCCGTGGATGTAACAAGGCTCACATCATCCGTGCTACGGTTGAGTCCCTGGCATACCAGACATACGATATTCTGGAAGCTATGCAGAAAGACGTTGGCGTTAAGCTTGCAGCCCTTAAGGTTGACGGCGGCGCTTGTAAGAACGACTTCCTGATGCAGTTCCAGGCAGATATCATCGACGCTCCTGTACATCGTCCACAGTGCGTTGAGACAACAGCTATGGGTGCTGCTTATCTGGCAGGTCTGGCAGTTGGATACTGGAACAGCAAAGAAGACGTTATCGCTAACTGGGCAATCGATAAGGTATTCGAGCCTCAGATGGATGCAGATACCCGTGAGAAACTTCTCAAAGGCTGGAAGAAGGCTGTTAAGTGTTCCTACGGCTGGGCAAAAGAAGACTAATAGAATAAGACATACAGAATCAATTCGACTGATTGATTCCTTTCTTAAAGGGGAGGCTCCGGCGCGCATGAGCGCGCCGGGGTTTCTTTTTGTGCTGCGATGTGCTATACTTTTTTCCAGCACACCGGATGTTTTGTATATCATACAGGTGCATCCGGGTGCTGCAGAGAAAATGTGACAACAGCAGGAGGAAATGCAATGTTAAAACTGGGAAGCCACGTGGGAATGAGCGGCAAAGACATGTTCGCAGGCTCCGTGAAGGAGGCCATATCTTACGGGGCCAACACATTTATGATATATACGGGCGCGCCCCAGAATACGAGAAGGAAGCCGGTGGAGGAGTTGCACATCCCGGAGGGCCTGGCGCTGATGGAAGAGCACGGCATCGAGGAGTTTGTGGTGCACGCGCCGTACATCATCAACCTGGCCAACACGGTGAAGCCGGAGACCTATGAGCTGGCGGTGGAGTTTCTGCAGCTGGAACTGGAGCGGACGGAAGCCATGCACTGCCGGACGTTGATTCTTCATCCCGGCGCCCATGTGGGAGCGGGTGTGGACGCCGGAATCGTCCAGATCATAAAAGGTCTCAACGAAGTGCTCTCCGTGGACGGCAATGTCAATATCGCCCTGGAGACCATGGCGGGCAAGGGCACGGAGATCGGCCGGACCTTTGAGGAACTGGCCCGCATTTATGACGGTGTGGTCAACAATCAGCGGCTGCGGGTCTGCTTCGATACCTGCCATGTCAATGACGCAGGCTATGATGTGAAGGATCACTTTCATGAGGTCATGGAGGAGTTCGACCGGATCATCGGAAAGGATCAGATCGCGGTCTTTCATGTGAACGACAGCAAGAATCCCCTTGGCGCCCACAAGGACCGCCATGAGAATTTCGGCTTTGGCGCCATCGGCTTTGACAGCCTGAGAAATGTGATCTATGACGAGGATTTTGCAGAGATTCCCAAGATACTGGAGACCCCATACATTCCGGACCCGGAGACGAAGAAACGGTCGTACCCGCCGTACCGGCAGGAGATTGCCATGATCCGGGAGGGCGTCTTTAGGGAGAATCTGAAAGAGGAGATTCTGCGGGACGCCGGGCGGTAGAGCCGGCGGCAGCATTGGTGCGCTACAGTGCCTGCAGGTGGAGAGGCGGTCCTACGAAGCCAGAGCCGGATCAGCGCGCCACATGCCGGCAGTCCCACGGAGCAGCGGCCGCAGCGGCACACTACAGTGCCTGCAGGCGGCAGAAAATGGACAGGAGATGTCAGATGAGTAAAAAAGAAAACGTTTTAAAAGTCACCTATATTTATCACAGCGGCTTTCTGGTGGAGACGGCAGACCGGTATCTGCTCTTTGACTACTGGAAAGGAGAATTGCCGGAACTGAATCCGCAGAAAGATTTGTATGTTTTTGCTTCTCACGCGCATCGGGATCATTATTCCCGGGAGATTTTTCAGCTGGAGAGTCGCTGCGTGAATGTACACTATATCCTGTCTTCCGATATCCGGAAGAGCAGCAGCTGGTGGAAGGGAGCGGAGCAGGTACATTTCATGGCAGCCCATGAGAATCTGGACGTGGATGGCGTCCATGTGGAGACGCTGCTGTCCACCGATGCGGGCGTGGCCTTTCTGGTGGAGACGGACGGCCGGACCATCTATCATGCCGGCGATCTGCACTGGTGGCACTGGCCGGGTGAGCCGGAGGAGGACAACCGGTGGCACCGGGGCGCTTTCCAAAAAGAGATAGAACACCTTTCCGGCAGAGAGATGGACGTCGCCTTCGTGGTGCTCGACCCGCGGCAGGAGGAAGCCGGAACATGGGGCATGGATTATTTTCTGGAACATGTCCGAAGCCGGTACATTTTCCCGATGCATTGCTGGGACAACTACCGGATGATCCGGGAGTACAAGGAGAAGAACGACGCCCGGTACCCGGACACCCGGATCATGGAAATCACCGGGCCGGGACAGGAATTTACACTGGAATAAAGCGCCCCGGCGGCAGGCGGGGGTGTACCGGTCGGGCGAGAAAAGCGCAGGGCAAGGCACCGCCGCGCTGGCGAAGCCGGGAACCGGTGAAAGCTGTGGACAGGCGCGCAAAATGAACAGCCGCGCCCCGGCGCCAATGAATTCAAAAAGAAAGGATGACAGATGATGAACAAGACAGTGATCGCAACAGACAAATCTCCGGCGGCCATCGGGCCGTATTCTCAGGCCATTGAGGTGGGCGGCATGATCTACACCTCCGGTGTGATCGGCGTGGACCCGAAGACCGGCGAGGCGGGAGTGACGATTGAAGAGCAGACAAGACAGGTGTTTGAGAACCTCCGCGGTCTGCTGGCGGACGCCGGAAGCAGTCTGGAACAGGCGGTAAAGACCACCGTCTTTATCAAAAACATGGATGATTTCGGCAAAGTCAACGATATTTATGCTTCTTATTTTACCGGTGATTTCCCGGCACGCTCCTGCGTGGAGGTGGCCAGATTGCCGAAGGATCTGCTGATCGAGGTGGAAGTGATCGCCCTGAAAAATTAAAAAGGTACATGTTAATAGATGTGAGCGGTGGCCCGCAGACGATTTGTCTGCGGGCTTCTTTTTTTGCCATCATACAGATTTTACACAGATTCTACTTGCCATCTCTCCGGATTTTACGCGGGAAAGGTATAGTCATAAAAAGGATTGTTACAATAGGAGCGGTGTCGGAAGATATCGGGAAAACGGTAATTCTCATGGTTCCGACACATTTTCAGAAAGGGAAAAAGTAGGAGGAAAAAGATGAAGGCTGTAAAGAGGACAAGGAAGGGAATGCGAACATTTCTGTGGATTCTGCTGACCCTGGCTGTTCTGCTGACCGGCTGTGGTTCGGGAGGCGGAAGCAGTCAGAGAGGGGACGCGCAGGTGACAGAAGACAGCCGTGGCAGCGGCAAAGCACAGGTGCTGGGAAACGGCAGAACGACGCTGCGAATTGTGTCCGGCTCGGAAAATGCGGAGCTGGAGCCGATTCTTAACGAGTTTGCTGAGAAAGAAAATATAAAGATTGAGATGACATATCAGGGGTCTTTGGATATCATGCGTCTGCTGGGGGAGGAGATTCCTTACGATGCCGTATGGCCGGCCAGCAGTCTGTGGCTCACTATGGGAGATACGCAGCACCGGATCAAGCATATGGAGTCCGTTTCCATCACGCCGGTGGTGTTCGGCATCCGACAGAGTCTGGCAGAGGAACTGGGATTTGTGGGCCGGGAAGTTTCGGTGAAGGATATCCTTTCTGCCATTCAGAGCGGAAAACTCCGTTTCTGCATGACCAGCGCGACTCAGTCCAATTCTGGTGCCAGCGCCTATATCGGATTTCTCTACGCGCTGCTGGGTAATCCGGAGATGATCACCATGGAAGATCTGCAGAATCCGGATCTGCAGACGCAGATTCAGGAACTTTTATCCGGCGTGGACCGCTCTTCCGGCAGCTCAGACTGGTTGAAAGATATGTTTCTGGAGGGAGACTATGATGCCATGGTCAACTATGAGTGCCTGATGATACAGGCAGATCAGGAACTGGAGCAGCAGGGAAAGGAGCCTCTCTATGTGGTTTATCCGTATGATGGACTGTCTATCGCAGACTCCCCGCTGGGATATGTGGATAACGGGGATGATCAGAAAGAGGAGGCGTTTCTGAAACTGCAGGAGTACCTGCTGTCCGATGAGGTGCAGAATGAGATTCAGCGGACGGGAAGGCGCTCCGGCTATACAGGGGTATCTGAGGAGAATAAGGACGTTTTTTGCACAGACTGGGGTTTGCAGCCGGACCGGGTGCTGTCGCCAATCCGTATGCCGGCGGCCGATGTGCTGAATGAATGTCTGAACCTCTATCAGACGGACTTTAAAAAGCCGTCCTTAAATGTGTACTGTCTGGACTATTCCGGCAGCATGGAAGGCGAGGGCAACAGGCAGCTGGTGGACGCCATGGAGCAGCTGTTGATTCAGGAAAATGCCCGGCAAAATTATCTGCAGGCGTCAGAAAATGAGGTGAATATCCTCATTCCTTTCGCAGGAAATGTGATCGATGTTTACACGGCTGTGGGAAACGGCAGCGAGATCGAGGAGTTGTATGAGAAGGTGGCGGACCAGAAAGTAGGCGGTGGCACGGATATGTACCGGGCGGCTGTCAAGGGCATCGACATGCTGAAAGAATACGATTTGTCCCAATATACACCGGCCATCATTTTGCTGACGGACGGGCAGTCCGGCGGGGATTTTGGAGAGTTTGAGGAAGCTTTTGAGGAGCTGGGCACAGAGGTGCCGGTGTTTTCCATCATGTTCGGGGACGCTGATGAGACTCAGCTGCAGCAGATGGCGGATTATACCAATGCCAGGATTTTTGACGGCAGGGAGAATCTCACGGAAGCATTCCGCAGTGTCAGGGGGTATAACTGATGAAGGAAACCGGAAGAATGCTCCTGTCGGTACTGGCGGCGGCAGTTACTTTTCTCATATTATTTCTGGCGGCAGGATGGAATCTGATTGTCAGTGCGGCTCTCTGTGTGGGCGTTTATTTTGGGTTCTTTCTGCTGCTGAAGACTGACCGGAAGATCGGGGGGATCGCCGTGGACGATTTGCCGGGCGGCGAGGTGACGGGAGAACTGCTGGCTGAGGCGAAGAAGGATCTTGCGGAGATCCGCCGGGCCGGAAAACAAATCGCGGACGCTTTTGTGCGCGACGATGCGGAAAGACTTTATGCGACAGGGCAGAGGATTCTTTCCTATCTGGAAGAAAACCCGGAGAAAATCAAGCGGGCGAGAAGATTTTTTACTTACTATCTGGATACGGCGGCCAGACTGTTGAGCCGCTATCTGGATTTTCAGGAGACAGGGCTGCGCACGGAGGAGGTCACGGGGATTCTGGACCGGACGGCACGGGCGCTGCCGGTGCTGAACCGTACTTTTGAGAAACAGTTTACCCGGCTGATGGCCGGGGAACTGATGGATGTGGAGGCGGATATCTCCCTTCTTGAGAAAACGGTTCAGATGGAAGAAGGATGGCCAATGGGAGAAAAGAGGACGGAGGAAGGAGAATGAAGACAAGATTACTGGGGCTTGCCATACTGGCGGTGGTCATTATAGCTGCTGTGGTTTACTCTTTTATTGATAGAAAGCCGGGGACAACAGAAATTACCGGCTTTGTGGGCGGAGAGAAGATTGGATTTCTGGAAGACGCAGAAGTACAGGAACTTCTGGCAGATAAATATCATCTGAAGATTGATTACGCCAGAGCCGGTTCTCTGGATATGATCTCGGCAGACCATACGGGCCGGGATTACCTGTTTCCATCCAACCAGACGGCGCTGGAGATGTACCGGAATCAGCACAGCGAGCCGATACAAAGTGAGATCATATTTAACACGCCAATCGTTCTGTATACAAGAAAAGCGGTGGCGGACGCCCTCATGACGGCGGGGATTGTCAGCCAGACAGACGGTGTCTACTATGCGGATACGGCGCGGCTTATCGCCTGCATCGAGGAAGACCGTTCCTGGGCGGAACTGGGACTGCCTCAGCTTTATGGAAATGTGACGGTAGGGACCACGGACCCGACCAAATCCAATTCCGGAAATATGTTTGCGGGACTGGTGGCAAACACGCTCTGCGGCGGTGTGGCGGATTCCTCTTCTGTTGGGGCGGTAATCCCGCGGCTGCAAAACATTTTTCAGAAGCTCGGTTACATGGAGAGTTCGTCCTCCGATATATTTGACCAGTTTCTGAAGACCGGCATGGGAGCCAAGCCGCTCATCGCCGGTTATGAAAGTCAGATTCTGGAGTTTGCTGTGGAGAACCCGGATATATGGGAGCAGGTGAAGGAGGATATCGTGATGCTTTATCCGACGCCGACGGTCTGGTCTTCTCATGTATATATCGCCCTCGATGAAGCGGGAACAGCCGGTATCGACGCCCTGCTGGATGAGGAAGTACAGAAGCTGGCATGGGAGAAACACGGATTCCGGACCGGCCTGTATGACGCGCCGGCCGATGTGGAACATTTTGGTGTTTCGGGAATCGCGGAAGAGATCACGCAGGTGGCGCCGATGCCGGACGCCATGACCATGGAGATGATCATCGAAGCGTTGAGGTAAAGAATACCGCCGGGGTAAAGCTGGCGGAAATACGGACTGTCTGCGGCAAACTTTGCGGGGAAAGTCTTTTGTAAGTTCATTGAAACCCTCTCGTAAGTGTGATAAAATAAGGACAATGCATGGAGAAGGCAGAACAGGGAGAAGGAGACAGTTACGGAGGAGGGGTTATAGCCTATGGTACGGGCGAAGCTGACCGTGATGAATGAACAGGGGATTCATCTGGGACCGGCAAATATCATTGCGAATGTGGCGGATAAGTTCGATTCGCAGATACATTTTCAGACAGAGTACATGGATATCAACGCCAAGAGCATCATCAGCCTGGTGAGCGGCACATTTCGTAAGGGGGATACTGTGCTGTGCGTCTGCAGCGGGCCGGACGAGAAGGCGGCGCTGACGGCAATGCGGGATATCTTGTCCAGAGATCTGAGAGGAGCAAAATTATAAGGGGCTGCGTATGGCAGCCCCTTTTGCTGTGGGTGAACAAGTATATTGTGTGATGATATCCCGCCGTATTGCGGGGGATCACCGGCGGGAAGCCAGGTAAGCGTCCAGTCCCTTTTTGCGGAGTTTACAGGACGGGCAGTGCCCGCAGCCGTCGCCGATGACGCCGTTGTAGCAGGTCAGCGTCTCATTGCGGATGATATCGAGGACGCCCAGTTCGTCAGCCAGGGCCCAGGTCTCCTTTTTGTCCAGCCACATGAGAGGTGTGATGAGATCAAAGGAATAATCCATGGCCAGGTTCAGCGTCGTGTTCAGGGATTTGATAAATACGTCCCGGCAGTCAGGATAACCGGAGAAGTCGCTCTGGGACACGCCGGTAATGATATCTGTGATACCCTTTTGCTTCGCGAAGACAGCCGCGTAGGAGAGGAAAAGGTGATTCCGTCCGTCCACGAAGGAATTCGGCGTCCCCTCTTTTGGAGCGTTCTCGTCCACCGGGATATCACTGCGGGTCAGGGAGTTCGGAGCCAGCTGATTTAAGAGGCTCATGTCCATGATATAATGTTCCACGCCGTATTTCTGGCAGATGTTCTTTGCGCACTCCAATTCTTTGATGTGCTTCTGCTGGTAGTCAAAGGAAAGTGCGATGACCTTTTCATATCGTTTTAATGCCCAGAACAGACAGGTTGTGCTGTCCTGGCCGCCGCTGAATACAACGACAGCGGCTTTTTTATTTTTTAATTCCTGCATGGAAATCTTCCTTTCTGTCATAATTTATAAAATGTACTTTCCGGATGCCGCCTGCTGCGTGCTCCCGCAAACGAGCCGCCGGCATCCTGTACGGATGTTTCTGTGTTCTTGCAAATGCAGCTGCGTGCGTCCTCAGCGGGCCGCCAGCATCATGTAAAGCTGGTTCTGCACGGCGGCGTCAGTCTCAAACCGTCCCCGCAGGGTGGTGGTCACCGTGGAAGCGGCTTCTTTCTTGATGCCCCGGGCGCTCATACAGCTGTGGGTTCCCCGGATGAGAACGGCCACGTCCCCGGTGCCGGCTGCCTCCATCATGATCTCTGCCACGTCGGAACCGATGCGCTCCTGGAGCTGCAGACGTTTGGCGGCCATGTCGCAGATACGGGCGATCTTACTTAAGCCCAGCACCCGGCCGTTGGGAATATAAGCCACGGAAATCTTCATGTCGTACATGAGAGCGATGTGGTGCTCACAATAGCTGAAAATCGGAATATCCCGGACCAGAACGATGTCTTTCCTGTCCGGTCCCACAGCCAGATCGTCCTCAAAGGACTTGTTGAACATTTCCGCGATCTCATGGTTGGTGTAATTCATCCCCTCAAAAACTTCTTCGTACATTCTTGCCACCCGGTCCGGCGTTTCTCTTAAGCCTTCCCGCTCCGGATCGTCGCCGAGGGCGATCAGGATTCCCCGGATATGTTCCCGAATGGCTTCTTTATCGATTGCCATAACATTACCTCCTACAATCTATGATAACTATTCCGCCCCGCCGCTTTGGCGATCATGCCCTGCGGCGGTCTATACGCCCCGCTGTTCCGGCGGCCAGATAAACTTGTGCATCTGAAGCTGGAGCCGGACGTCGTTCCACCGATGGGCAATCATATACTCTGTGAGGGCCCGCGGTTCGATGCGTCCGAAAACAGCGCTTAAGTAGACGCGGCAGCGGCCGGTAAGCTGATACTGTTTTGTGATCTCCATGGCGCGGTCCAGATCGCCTGTGCTGCTGACCACGAACTTCACGGAATCGCCCTCCCGAAGCAGCGCAAAGTTTGAAAGAAGCATGTGCGCTTCCATGCCGCTGTCCGGGCATTTGTAGTCCATGGTGAAGGCGGGCCGGTGAGAGAGTCCGCAGAAAGGACTCAGATCCACACTGCCGTTAGTCTCGATCTCCACCTCGTAACCGGCTTCCCCCAGCGTCTCGATGAGAGCGTCGATATGGGGAGTGAGCAGCGGTTCCCCGCCGGTGAGCGTCACATTTACCGTGCCGGTATCTTTCAACCAGGCAAGGAGTTCATTTGTGGTCAGAGACTCAGCCGGGCAGTCCGGTACATTTGCCCAGGAAGTATCGCAGTAATTACACCGCAGGTTGCATCCCTTCATGCGAAGGAACGCTGCCATCATACCCGCCTTCGGGCCTTCTCCGTTGATACTGATAAATTTTTCCACAAGTGGGTAAGTTGCATTCATTTTGTCTCCATTCTGCCGCCTGCACGGATCGGGTGCGTCTTTGCGCCCCGGCGCTTCTCTGCCGTATCCGGCGGCTCACATTACATTTCCTGATAAGTGGCGCAGTTGTTCGGTGTCTCGTAGACAGAGACGCTGTGAACCGGGAAGCTCCGATCCTTAAGCTGCAGGAAGAAATACCGGGAAAGCTGTTCGGCGGTAGGCCGGAACGGCAGTTCCACGATGCGGAAATCCTCCCCGCGCAGCGCCTCCATGGTTGCCGGTTTCAGGGAGCCGGTCTCGATGATGAGACAGTGGTCCAGATTCTCTGTGAGTTCCTTCAGGGCGTCTTTAAAATCACCGAAATCGATGACCATGTCCCGGGTCTGGCGTGTCGTACTTAACGAATCGGCGGCAATCTTTGCCACCACGCGCCAGCGGTGTCCGTGCAGATTGCGGCATTTGCCCTCGTAGCCGCTTAAGAAATGCGCAGAATCAAAAGCCTGCTCGGTTTCTAAAATGTACATGTAAGTTCTCCTTTTTCAGTATTGCCCCGCCGCAGTGCGATCCTCGCGGAGCGGTTTTTGTCTTACAGGGACGCAAATTCCCATGAAATAAAAAAGCGCCGCCCGCAGGCAGCACTTGATATGTCAGATATGAAGATGCTGTCCTGGTTTTGTTTATAGACAGGATGGTACAAATGAACTGTCTTTTTATTCCCATGCAGTCTACCATGAAAAAATACGTTTGTAAAGAACAAAAAAATGTTATACTAAAGAAAACGAAGCGGGGGACTCCGGCGCGGTATCGGCACGATGGAAGATGGCGGTACAGTATGATTAACAGATAGATATTATATATAGAAAAGATAATATATGGAAAGAGGAGATTATGGATTTTCTGGGTCATTTGCGGACAATCAATCATCATAAGATGTTAGTGACAAAAATGTGTTTCAGGGTGGGGCTTTACTGGCAGGGCATCTGCCATGATCTGTCCAAGTATCATCCCATTGAGTTTATTCCCGGAGGCATCTACTATCAGGGAGACAGGAGCCCGATCAACCGCGAGAAAGAGTTAAAACAGTGCTCCAGAGGCTGGCTCCATCATAAGGGAAGGAACCCGCATCATTTTGAATACTGGATTGATTACAGCATCGATCCCCGGGGGCTGGTGGGTATGAAGATGCCGAAAAAATACGTGGCGGAGATGGTGATCGACCGGATCTGCGCCAGCAAGAATTACCAGAAGGAGAAGTATACGGACCGCAGCGCTCTGGACTATTATGTCAACGGCAGAGGAATGATGCTCATCCACGAGGAGAGCGATTATCTGGCGGAGTATCTTCTGACTATTCTGGCGGACCGGGGCGAGGAATATCTGATCCGCTATATGCGCAGGGTCCTGCTGAAACATCGTAACCGGGATTATCATGTGAGAAACGGAAAGCTGATTCTGGACTGATGAGTTTTGGAGAAACCTGCCAACATTTTTTCCTTGAAATTTGTATATAATTAAGTTATAGTATTTGTAAAGAAGCCTGGGATGTTCGAGAACCCCTGCTATTTTGAACCTACATTTTTGATTTTGGGAAACCAAATCTTTGGAAGGATGGCAGGCCTTGTTTTATAACGGAGGAAGTCAGAAATTCAAATGAGGTTACCCACCTGGCTTAGGCTAGGACTCAAAATTGCAGGATACGGCATTTTGGGCCAACGTTTTCACAGCCGTCTCATGATTCATGAGGCGGCTGTTTTGGCGCAGATTAGAAACAGGGGATTTTGAGAGGGAGAAGTATGAGCATGCTAAAACGGGTGAAAGATCTATACGCACTGGTGATGGATTTCATCAAGAAATGTAATGACGACCATGTGGCGGCATTCGGC
>DXEQ01000181.1 GCA_019114885.1 Candidatus Anaerobutyricum stercoripullorum | reverse complement strand
ATCTCTTCTTTGTTCCAATACTACGCTTGTAAGATTTATTCGTCAAGTACTTTTCCCATGGCAGGCAGTACTCACATTTCCGGCAGTCGCACGACAAAAAGACATCCCCACAGATTCTGCCGATATTGCTCACTTATCAGCCTCTGTGGGGATGTCTGTTGTGGTGAATAGATCCACTTTCACATTAAGCATTTATAGCAACTCCTGACGGAGATACTATCTTTTTTCTATCTGTTTTATCTTTTATTTTACACCCATCCATCCGGAGATGACCATCTTCTGTACTTCGCTGGTGCCTTCGTAAATCTCCGTGATCTTAGCGTCACGCATCAGTCTCTCAAACGGGTATTCTCTTGTGTAACCGTAACCTCCGGTAAGCTGCAGGCAGCGTCTGGTCACATCGCTCGCCGCCTCGGAAGCGTACAATTTACCCATTGCCGCCAGATGGCTGTATGGCTCATGGTCTTCCTTTGCCTGCGCCGCACGGTAGATGAGAAGCCGGGCTGCATCTACTTTCGCCTGCATGTCGGCAAGCTCAAACTGCGTATTCTGGAACTGTGAGATACGTTTGCCGAACTGGACTCTCTGTGTCGTGTATTTCACACATTCGTCGATGGCGGATTGCGCGATACCGAGGGCCTGCGCACCGATACCAATCCGTCCGCCGTCCAGGGTCATCATGGCGATCTTGAATCCTTTATTCAGCATCTCTTCTCCGCCCAGAAGATTCTCTTTTGGAACAATGCAGTCCTCAAAGATTAATTCACAGGTGGAAGATCCCCGGATTCCCATCTTTTTCTCATGGGCGCCCACTTTAAATCCCGGAAAGTCCTTTTCCACAATAAATGCGGAGATTCCCTTGTTTCCTTTCTCCTTATCTGTCATGGCAAATATAACAAATGTCTCCGCATAGCCTGCGTTGGTAATAAAAATCTTAGAACCATTCAAAAGCCAGTGGTCTCCTTTGTCCTCCGCTGTGGTCTTCTGCATGGCGGCGTCTGTTCCGGCGCCCGGTTCTGTCAAACCAAAAGCGCCCAGCTTCTCGCCGGAACAAAGCGATGGAAGGTATTTCTGTTTTTGCTCCTCTATACCAAAATTATAGATTGGCCATGTGCAGAGGGAAGAATGGGCGGACACCATTACGGATGTCGTTGCGCAATATTTCGCCAGTTCCTCGCAAACACCGATATAATTTACATAAGAAAGTCCTGCTCCACCGTATTCCTCCGGGAACGGAACTCCCATCATTCCCATCTCGGCCAGAGCGTGCCATGTTTCTTCCGGAAAACGTTCATTCTCATCAATCTCTGCGGCTTTCGGACCCACTTCCTTTTCACAGAAATCTTTCAACATTTCTAATATTTCCTGTTCTTCTTCATTAAAATGAAAATTCATCTTGTCCTCCTGTTCTAAATACATGATTTGTCATACGGATTCTTTTTGTGCTCAGCCATATGTCCCCGCATCACGGGAAAATAAGCGCACCTTTATCCCCGGAGTTTCTTAATCTCTTCCGTGAGAGCCGGAACAACCTCGAACAAATCTCCGACAATCGAATAATCTGCAACAGAGAAAATCGAAGCATCCGGGTCTTTATTAATGGCAATAATCGTATCGGAACTGCTCATACCTGCCAGATGCTGAATCGCACCGGAGATACCGCAGGCGATATAGATTTTAGGGCCAACTGTTTTTCCTGTCTGTCCTACCTGATGTGCGTGAGAAATCCAGCCGGAATCCACTGCCGCGCGGGAAGCGCCCACAGTTGCTCCCAATACCTTTGCCAGTTCACGAATCGGCTCAAATCCTTCCGGTCCGCCAACGCCGCGTCCACCGGACACGATGATCTCGGCGCCTTCCAGATCTACCACCTCGCCCGCTACTTCTTTTAACACTTCAATTAACTTGGTACAAATGATTCCCTCCGGAACCGCAATCTCTTCCCGGATGATTTCCGCCTGGCGGCTCTCATCCGCCTCCGGCTTTTTAAACACACCCGGACGGACGGTTCCCAGCTGAGGGCGGTGTTCCGGACACATGATGGTCGCCATCAGATTGCCGCCGAAAGCCGGACGGGTCCAGGCCACATTACCGGTTTCTTCATCAATGTCCAGTGCGGTACAGTCGGCTGTCAGACCGGTTTTCAACCGACAGGCCAGACGCGGTCCCAGGTCGCGGCCGTTGTTGGTCGCACCGATCATCATGGAAGTCGGACCATATTTTTCCACCAGAGTATAAAGCGCATAGGTGTAAGCTTCCGTTGTATACCGTGCATAATCCTCCCCGTCCACAACGATCACTCTGTCTGCTCCTGCCGCGGAGGCTGCCTTCACCGCCTCGTCCGTTTGATATCCGATCACAACGGCCACCAGCTTTCCACCCTGTTTCGCTGCCAGTTCCCGGCCCGAATTCAGTAACTCAATTCCTACATTTTTCGCTGTCCCCTCCGGCGTTGTCTCAACAAAAATCCACAGGTCTTTATTCTTTGCTTCCATTATGTTCCCTCCTCTAAATCAAATGTTCCTCAGAAAGTATACTGACAAGCTTCGCTGCCGCCTCTTCTCCGGTTTCAGCCTCAATGGTCATGCCGCCGGATTTCACTGGAGGTACAAAAGTCTTCTTTACACGAGTCGGCGAACCTTTCAGTCCACAATGCTCCGGATCGATCTCGGACAATTCTGCTGCTGTGAGAACATCGATTTTCGCACGGTTTGCCGCCAGTTTTCTCTTGATGGTCGGATAACGCGGATCAAAGGATGGCTTTGTAAATGTAACGACACACGGTATCTTCACTTCGATAATCTCTGCTCCGTCTTCCACTTCCTTCTTCACCCGCAGCGCGCCTTCCACCGCTTCCACTTCCAGTCCGTATGTCACCTGAGGAAGCCCCAGATGTTCGCCAATTTCCGGTCCCACCTGCGCGGTATCACCGTCAATCGCCTGCTTTCCGCAGAATACAGCGTTGAATTTTCCTTCTGTCTCCTCGATTTTTTTAATCGCGTTGGCTAAAATGTAGCTGGTTGCCAGAGTATCCGAACCGCCAAACAGACGATCAGACACCAGATATGCTTTATCTGCCGCGATAGAGAGTGCTTCTTTTAACACAGCGTTCGCCTGGGAAGGTCCCATGGAAACCACCACGATCTTAGTGTCCGGATCCTTATCTTTAATACGCGCCGCTGCTTCCAGCGCGTAACCGTCAAACGGATTTAAGATACTCGGCACGCCCTCCCGGATCAGCGTATTCTTTTCCGGATCAATCCTGATTTCTGTCGTATCTGGAACCTGTTTTACACAAACAAGAATATTCATCATCCATTCCTCCTGCTCTGATTAAAAAGGGATTTTCTACTGTTTTTATGAAAAATCCATATATTTGAACTGTTACCTGCAC
>DXEQ01000180.1 GCA_019114885.1 Candidatus Anaerobutyricum stercoripullorum | reverse complement strand
GTCCTCATTCCTGCCGGGGCCCTCCGCGATAAACAGAACCGGCGACCGGAGGCTGCCCCGCCCCATCACTGCCCGGTTCCTTGTCTGCGCCAGCGGACAACGCCCGCAGTGATCTACAAAATTCTTTAACTCCTCATAAGTATACATAAAAGATACTTCCTCTCTAACCGGTATCTCTTTACATTTTATAAAACTCCACTCAACGAATCTTCACAAAACCAAGCGGCGTCTGGTATGCCACCGTCTTTATGCACTCCACGTTATACTGTGCCTCGCTGATCTGCTTTCTGTTCTTCCAGTACGTCGTCACCGCATACCGGCTTCCGCCCGGCCATCTTCTGAGTCGCTCCAGCTTCACAAACTGTTTCGCCTTATTCTTCTTTAACTTGTATCCGGTGATAATGCTCTCCGTACTGCCGCCCACCTGCGCGTACAGTCTTCCGCCACGCAGGAACAGGCCATTGCGCAATTCCTCAAAAGCTATCAGCGGTCTCACCTTTCCCTTACGAAATGTAAGGACAAGCACCCGGGACTCAAACCCTCTTCCCGTAGCGCTGGTAGAGAGCAGAAGCTCGCTGGTTCCATCCCCGTTGATGTCCATCACATTATAATAACCATACTCCGACAGCTTTGTCCGAATCTTCTTATATCGGTAAGAATAGCCGTAGTTCCAGCACCGCACCTTATAGCTGCCCTTCCTCTTCTTAATCACCTTCTTATACCAGTTCTTTTTGTTCATCTTCTTAGCCTGCACACGCGCTTCCTGCGCTCCGGCATCCCGCGCGTCCACTGCGGCAGCAGAACCACCCTCCCGCAAACTGCCCGCATCCGCCGCAAACACCGGCTGCGCCAGTGTCACAGCCACGACCATACAACCCGCCAGGGCACCTGTGCCAAAACATTTTCTCAACATCACTTTTTGCATACGATCCTCCCATTTTCCCGAAGTTCATTTCCCTCCAGGTTAAGTTCATTCTGACTATATTTTATTACAAGAAGTATTCTAATCTTCTGTAGTCTCACATCCGGTTGTCCAGCAATTCCATAATCTCTTCCTCCGACAGAGATAACCTCACCGCCGCATCCGCGATCGTAAGGATTCCTTCCCGAACTAACCCGACTATTGTATCCGTTTTGCCAGCTCTATGTCCTTCTCTCTGACCCTCGGCATGTCCTTCTGCACGGCCCTCAGCACGACCCTCGGCGCGTTCTTCGCTGAGTAACCTCTCCATCACTCCCGTCATCGTCCTCACTCCTTCCTGATCTTCTTTCAGATATCGCTTCTGCTGTGATACATGCGGGAACTTCTCCATAAAATCATCAGCACCTATCCCCTGTTGACATTATATCTTATTCTCTGACAATAAATCAACCATTATTTACATTTTTTTACATCTTCTCTCACCTCATCAGTACATCCTTCCAATATACCTCCAAAGAATAATCTTCCAGCATCGGTTTTTCACCCCGGTATTTGTTTTCTTAGAGATTTTTTCTAAAGAAAAGGGGCACAGGAACTCGCCTGTTCCTGTGCCCGGTTTCATACAACATTTATTTTATATTCCCTTTGTTCTTCTTCATCCCCTCATTCATACTCCCCGTCCGGTACCCTTGCAGGTCGAGGGTCACGTAGGAGAATCCAAACTCCCGGAACTTCTCCGCGATCTCGGCGCGAAGCGCCGGGGTAAGAAGTCTGTCCATCTCCTCCGGCAGCAGCTCGATGCGGGCGAGGGTGCCGTGGATGCGGACCCGGAATTGGTGAAAGCCCAGGGAGAAGAGGAGCTGTTCCCCCTGCTCCACCATGGCGAGTTTGTCCTCGGTAATGGTCTCGCCGTATACGAAGCGGGAGGCAAGGCAGGCGAAGGACGGCTTCTGCCAGGTGGGGAGCCCCAGTTCTTTTGAGAGAAAACGTATCTCTGCCTTGGTGAGGCCCGCTTCCCGCAGCGGGCTTTCGATGTGGAGTTCCGCGATGGCGCGAAGGCCCGGCCGGTAGTCGCCCAGGTCGTCCATGTTAGAGCCTTCCGCCAGAACATTCATGCCGTTTTCGGCGGCGAGGGCCTTCATGCGGGTGAACAGTGCTTTTTTGCAAATGTAGCAGCGGTCCGGCGGGTTGTCAGCGAATCCCGGGACATCCATCTCCTCAAAATGAAACAATATCTGGCGGCAGCCGAGGTTTTTGCAGAATTCGATGGATTCCGATCGTTCTCTGCCCGGGAAGACACGGGAGTCCGCCGTGATGGCGAGAACCCGTGGATTGATATTGGCGACATCGGTATCTGCAATGCCAGCCGCGCCATCAACGCGACACGTATCGGTGCTATTTGTATTGGAGAAATCTGTCATTTCGCCCAGTGCATCGCAGGCAGCTTTCAGAAGGAGGGCGGAGTCCACGCCGCCGGAGAAGGCGATGGCGACTCTGCCTTTCTCCCGAAACCATGTTTTCAGACGCTCCAGCTTCGCAAAGGCTGTTTGTGCCATGTCATTTTGTATGTTTTCCACTCGGTCATTTTGTCCACGTTCTCTTCTGTCGTTTTGCGGCATATCGTATCCTTTCTAACTGTATTTTCCAAATCAATTGATATTAGTCCTCGCCGTCTATTCCCGCGGCGCTCTCTCCGCCAGCCGGTTGATCTGGGTCGCCATGTATCCGGCGCCGTAGCCGTTGTCGATGTTGACCACGGCGATGCCGTTGGCGCAGGAATTGATCATGGTGAGCAGGGCCGACAGGCCGTGCATGCTGGCGCCGTAGCCCACGGAGGTCGGCACGGCGATGACCGGGTTGGATACGAGGCCGCCCAGGACGCTGGCGAGGGCTCCCTCCATGCCTGCCACCGCCACCACGCAGTTGGCGCTCTGGATGGCGTCCACCCGGGAAAGCAGTCGGTGAATTCCGCTGACGCCCACATCATAGATCCGTTCCACGTGGGTGCCGAAATATTCCGCGGTCTGCGCCGCCTCCTCCGCCACCGGGATGTCAGCAGTGCCCGCCGTGCAGACTGCCACACAGCCGATGTGTTCTTTGTCCGGTTTCTCCGCCTTCAGGATGTGGGAGATCTCATCGTAGATGACGGCGGGTACGACCTCCCGGACCAGCTCATACTGATGACTGGTGGCGCGGGTGCCGAACACTTCGCCGTTGTGTTCGTACATTTTCTGATAGATGGAAACCAGATAGTCGTCCGGCTTCCCGTGACAGTAGATGACCTCCGGAAAACCGGAGCGGATCTCCCGGTGCAGGTCCAGCTTGGCGTAACCCAGCTCCTCGTAAGGTTCTCTCTTAAAATATCTTTCCGCTTCCTCCACGGAAATCTCTCCGGATTTTACGCGGCTCAGTATTTCTCTTGTCTCCATACGCGTTTCCTTTCATTATATAGTAAATGTATCGTAAATCTATTATAACCTCTCTTTCCCTGCCCGTAAAGTCTGTAAATGTGCTTCCTGACAGGGCATTTTTGTCTTACAGAAGAGGAAGCTGCCCGGGAATCTTCCCACAAAAAAGCAACCGCCCCGGATGAAAAGATAATCTTCGTCCGGGGCAGCTGCCCGTTTCCCTCAGGGGAAACGAAAGAAGGCTTATAATAAATTAAAACTCCGATAAGCTATGTTATGTGATACATTTGCTAAAACGCGTCCTGTATCCGGGAAGTCCTTATACCGTCTGTCTCTTGGCAACGAAAACAGGGAAGGTGTCTGTGCCGCTTAAGTTCTTGCCTTCGCTCACATGTACCTTCTTATCTGTAATCACGTACTCAAGATCAGCGCCGTCTTCCACTACGGTATCCTGCATGAGGATACAGTTCTTGACCTTGGCTCCTTTGCCAATCTTAACGCCTCGGAAGAGGATACTGTTCTCCACCTCTCCCTCGATGACGCAGCCGTCAGCGATCATCACGTTGGATGCCTTGGCGTCGCCAATGTAGCGGGTCGGGTTGTCGTCACGAATCTTGGTGTAGATGGCGTGTCCGGAGAACAGAGCGTCCAGATTCTCATCAACAAGGAGCTTCATGTTCTCATCGAAGTATCCTCTCAGGCTGAGGATACGGGAAGTATATCCGGTATACTCATAACCGCAGATCTTCATATCATCAAGATGCGGGAGAAGGATATCTCTCTCAAAGTATACACCGCCGCCGATGAACGCTGTGTTGATGGTGTCGATCAGAAGCTCTCTCTCCATCACGTAAACGTTCATGCCATAATTCTGCACGCCGGATTTCTGAGAATTGATATGGATACCGTTGATCCGGTCCTCATCGTCCATATCAAATGTATAGTAGGTTCCCTTGCTGGAATCATCTCTCATGGTCGCGAGATCCGCCGGGAGCTCTTCTTTCTTGTAAGCGACTGTGATATCAGCGCCGGAAGCAACGTGCGCGTCGATCATGGCGTTGAAATCAAAGTTCATGGCGATGTTCGTGTCGGCCATTACCACGTATTTCTCCTTCTGGGAGCGGAGGAATCCGAGGATACCTGCGATCGCCTCGA
Organism: Candidatus Anaerobutyricum stercoripullorum; assembly: GCA_019114885.1. GTDB lineage: Bacteria > Bacillota > Clostridia > Lachnospirales > Lachnospiraceae > Anaerobutyricum > Anaerobutyricum stercoripullorum. The sequence continues at coordinate 1,804 of DXEQ01000180.1, read as the reverse complement.
TACGTCCGCCGTACACGTTCATGCTCTTTTGTGCGAACGGAGGGAAAATATTGAGACCGCCGTTCTTTCTAACCAGATCCCACTCACGGCCGGAGCCCAGATGGTCTGTCAGGGAGAAGTAATTCTCACGGACAAGAATGGAAATATTGTCAATACCGCAGTTCACCATGCTGGATAACAGGAAGTCAATCATACGATAACGGCCTCCGAACGGGATGGAAGCCATCAAACGCTCGCTGGTCAACTCTGGTACAAGCTTGTCATAAATGTTCGGGAAAATAATTCCCAATGCGTTTGTGTTGGATCTTACCACTGTTCTTCACCATCCTTTACATTTTCATCAATCATGGCATTCGGGCCAATCTTCGCGTTGTCGCCAATATAGATACCTGCGCCGATCGTTGCCACACCGGACTCTTCTTCCGTAGGCATCGCGCCCACCTGCGCGTTCTCACCGATCACAACATTTTCCGCTACGATACAGTGCTTAACCACAGCGCCGGACTTGATAATGGTTCCGCCCATGACAACGGCGTCTTCCACTACTGCGCCCTCTTCTACCTTAACGCCCGCAAAAAGGATGGAATGTTTCACTTCACCGGCTACCCGGCATCCGTCTGTGATCATGGAGTTCTCGATCACAGCGCCCGCTTTGATCCTGTGTCCAGGCATACCGCTGTTCCGGCTGTAGATCTTCCAGTCATCATCAAACAGATTGATACCACTGTGTTCCGGATCGAGGATCTCCATATTTGCTTCCCAGAGGGAGGAGATGGTTCCCACATCCTTCCAGTAACCGTCGAAACGATATGCGTACATCTCTCTGCCGTCTCTTAACAGGTTCGGGATGATGTTGTTACCAAAATCGTTCTCGGATTCCGGATCTTCCTCGTCCTCGATGAGGTACTTTCTGAGGATATCCCAGTTAAATATGTAAATACCCATGGAAGCCAGATTGGACTTCGGATCCTTCGGCTTCTCCTGGAACTCGGTGATCTTGTCATTGTCATCGGTGACCATCAGACCGAAACGGGAAGCCTCTTCCCACGGAACTTCCATGACAGCCACGCTGAACTCTGCTCCCTTCTCCTTGTGGAACTGAAGGAAGTCATTGTAGTCCTGCTTACAGATCTGGTCGCCGGAGAGGATGATGACATACTCCGGATCATATCTTTCAATAAAGTTAATGTTCTGATAGATCGCGTTGGCCGTACCCTTATACCAGTCCGATCCGGACACCTGCTGATAAGGGGAAAGGACATGCACACCGCCGTAGAGACGGTCCAGATCCCAAGGCTGTCCGTTTCCGATGTACTCATTCAGTACCAGTGGCTGATACTGTGTCAGAACACCAACCGTATCAATTCCTGAATTCACGCAGTTCGACAGCGGAAAGTCAATAATACGATACTTTCCTCCGAATGGAACTGCAGGTTTTGCCAGCTTCTGCGTAAGAGCATACAGACGGGAACCCTGTCCTCCGGCAAGAAGCATTGCAATCATTTCTTTGCCCATTTCATTTAATCCTCCTTAAGAAATTAGTACCAATAAACGGAGAAGACAAAAACAAAGTTTCGCTGGCACAGTTCCTATACCGGATACGATCATAATCCCAGCGAAACACTTCCGCTTATTTTTATTCATTATAGCATATTGCTCTCATTTTTTACAGGTAAAAATCAGCTTTTTGCTTAATTTTTTTCATTCTTTTATAAATTCTTAACAAAAAGACCGTCATATTTACCATGATTTTTCGGAAAAATCCCTGCAAAAAATTGCCATGATTTTTTACGAACTTTTGTTC
>DXEQ01000179.1 GCA_019114885.1 Candidatus Anaerobutyricum stercoripullorum | reverse complement strand
CCATTCAGTGCGGAGGTGACTGTAAGCACTGCGGCGGACATTGCCATTAATATTTTCAGATACGTCTCATCCGTTTTTGACAGGATTTGTGCGGGAATGGTGAGTGATCATATTTTTATCCTTTTTTAGTTTAGATTATGTGTTGCAAAAAGGCTGCCGGAAGGCGGCCTTTTTGTGTTGTTTTTTTGGCAGTGTATCGGATTAAAAACTTTTAAATATGGGCGAAAGATGGTAGACTATAAAAACAACAATATTCTAAGAGGGAAGAATGCTATGAGAATGATCATCCAATTCATGAAAGACTACAAAAAGGAAAGCGTCCTCGCTCCGCTTTTTAAGATGCTGGAGGCGATTCTGGAGCTTTTCGTGCCGCTGGTAGTGGCGGCGATCATCGACCAGGGTATCTATCATGAGGACAGGCCCTATATCTGGCTCATGAGCCTTCTGCTTTTTGCGCTGGCTCTCATCGGCCTGCTCTTTTCCGTGACGGCCCAGTATTTTGCGGCCAAATCGGCGGTGGGCGCGGCGACAGCCATGCGCTCAAAGCTGTTTGCCCACATCCTGTCCTTCGGGTACACGGAGATGGACGCCATCGGCAGTTCCACGCTGATCACCCGTATGACCAGCGACATCAATCAGGTGCAAAACGGCATCAACATGGTGCTGCGTCTGTTCCTGCGATCTCCGTTCATCGTGTTCGGCGCCATGATCATGGCTTTCACCATTGATGTGAAGGCGGCGCTGATCTTTGTGGTGACAATCCCGCTTTTGTCCATTGTCGTGTTTACAGTCATGGCGGTAACCCGCCCGATCTATAAAAATGTACAGGCGGCGCTGGACCGGATCCTGAACATCACAAGAGAGAACCTGACGGGTGTCCGGGTCATCCGGGCGTTTAACCGGGAGGAGGGTGAGAAGCAGCAGTTTGTATCAGCCAACGAGCGGCTTACCGGACTGCAGAAGTTCGCCGGTATGATCTCCGGCCTCACCAATCCGCTGACGCTGGTGATCATCAATCTGGCGATCATCGTTCTGATTCAGGCAGGAGCCGTGCGGGTCAACGCCGGTTCTCTGTCACAGGGAGAAGTGGTGGCTCTTTACAATTACCTCTCTCAGATTCTCGTGGAACTGATCAAGTTTGCAAACCTGATCGTGACCATCACCCGAGCGCTGGCCAGTGTCAGCAGGGTGAAAGATATTTTTGATTCTGTGCCTGCCATGGAGGAAGGCGAGGGAGCCTCCTGCGCTGCCGGTGCGCCTGCCGTGGAGTTTCGCGACGTGGCTTTTCGGTATAATGAGGGCGGCGAGGCGGCCATCAGCGGCATTAGTTTCCAGGCACAGCCGGGGCAGACCATCGGAATCATTGGCGGTACCGGCGCGGGTAAGACGACGCTTATCAATCTGATTCCACGTTTTTATGATGCGGAGTCGGGAACGGTCGCCCTGTTCGGTCGGGATATCCGGGAGTACACCTTCCGGGAACTTCGGGACCTGGTTTCTGTGGTGCCGCAGAAGGCGCAGCTTTTTGCCGGGACGATACGGAGCAACCTGCGCATGGGGGTGCCGGACGCCAGCGAGGAAGAGATGGAGGAAGCGCTGTGCATCTCTCAGGCAAAAGAGTTCGTGGATAAGAAAGAAGGACGGCTGGATGCGGAAGTAGAACAGGGAGGAAGGAACCTCTCTGGCGGACAGAAACAGAGGATGACGCTGGCAAGAGCAATCCTTAAAAAGGCGCCGATCCTCATCATGGATGACAGTGCGTCCGCCCTCGACTATGCCACGGACGCCCGTCTGCGACAGGCCGTGCAGAAGATGCCGCATCGTCCAACCGTGTTTATTGTGGCCCAGCGCGCCTCCTCTATCCTCCATGCCGACCAGATTCTGGTGCTGGATGACGGACAGATCGTCGGGATGGGAACCCATCAGGAACTGCTGGATTCCTGCGATATCTACAGAGAGATTTACGAGACACAGTATAAGAAGGAGGCCTGATCATGGAAAAGAAGACATTGACACAGAAGGAAACGGCGGCCCGTCTTTTCCATTATTTAAAACCGCAGGGCTTTTTTATCCTGGTCTCCATTGTGATGGCGGCTCTCACCGTGGCGGGAACGCTGTATCTGCCCATCCTGATGGGAGAGGCCATCGACTGTATCCTGGGGCCGGGACAGGTGGATTTTGCGGCGATACGCCGGATTCTGCTTTACGGTGTGGCGGCGGCGCTGCTCACCGGTCTGGCCCAGTGGGTCATGAATATCTGCAACAACCGGATTACCTTCCATGTGACCAGAGACATCCGCAATCGGGCCATGGATAAGATCGAGATCCTGCCGTTAAAATATGTGGACGGACATTCCTACGGCGATGTGGTGAGCCGGGTCATTGCCGATGTGGATCAGTTTGCCGACGGTCTTCTCATGGGATTTACCCAGTTTTTTACCGGCGTCATCACGATTCTTGGAACCATCGGCTTCATGTTTTCCATCCATGGATGGATCGCCCTGCTGGTCATCTGTCTGACGCCGATCTCTCTCTTTGTGGCAAGGTTTATCGCCAGCCACACGTATTCCATGTTCCGGCTGCAGTCGGAGACAAGGGGAGAGGAGACGGCTCTGATTGAGGAAGTGATGGAAGGCCAGAAGGTGGTTCGGGCCTTCGGCTATGAGCCGACGGCACAGAAGCGGTTTGACGAGGTCAACGGCCGCCTGCAGAAATGTTCTCTCCAGGCCACCTTCTATTCGTCTCTCGTCAATCCGTGTACAAGATTTGTCAACAGTCTGGTTTATGCCAGCGTGGCGCTCTCCGGCGCGCTGGTGGCGCTTTCCGGCGGGCTTTCCGTGGGCCAGCTTACGGTGCTTTTAAGCTATGCCAACCAGTATACGAAGCCGTTTAACGAGATCTCTGGCGTGGTGACAGAGTTACAGAACGCTTTCGCCTGCGCGGCCAGAATCTTCGAGTTGATTGATGAGAAGCCGCAGACGCCGGATGCACCGGATGCGGCGGTTCTGAAAGAGGTGCAGGGAAATGTGACGCTTTCCCATGTGGATTTCTCCTATCTGCCTGACGTACCTCTCATCGAAGACTTTAATCTGCAGGTGGAAAAGGGACAGCGGGTGGCCATCGTAGGGCCGACCGGCTGTGGCAAGACAACAGTGATCAACCTGCTCATGCGGTTCTATGATGTAAACGGCGGCAGTATCCAGGTGGACGGCACGGATATCCGGAAGATCACCCGCGAAAGCCTGCGGCATTCTTACGGCATGGTATTGCAGGATACGTGGCTGAAGACAGGCACCGTCCGGGAAAATATCACCCTGGGAGATACGTCCTACTCCGATGAGGAGATCATCCATGCGGCAAAAGAAGCCCACTCCTACGGTTTCATCAAAAAGATGCCGAAGGGGCTGGATACTATGATCACCGACGACGGCGCCGGCATGAGCCAGGGACAGAAACAGCTTCTCTGTATCACGAGGGTGATGCTCCATGTGCCGGAGATGCTCATTCTCGACGAGGCGACCTCCTCCATCGATACCCGCACGGAACAGCGGATTCAGAACGCTTTTGCCAAGCTCATGGAAGGACGGACCAGCTTCATTGTGGCCCACCGTCTCTCCACGATCCAGAATGCCGATATCATTCTGGTCATGCGGGACGGAAAGATCATCGAAAAAGGCGATCACGACAGCCTGCTGGCGCAGAACGGATTCTATGCAAATCTTTACAACAGTCAGTTTGCAAATGTATGACGCGCCGTCAATGCAGTGCGGGAACGGCAGCGATGTTTTTGTAAAGATACAGGAAATGTATTGGGATACCCTTGTTTTTTCATGGGAAATCCCGTATAATCAAGATGCTGTGCAATAAAGGACAGATGATTCACAATATATGTCCTTTTATTCACAGCATAAAAGATAAATCATGATACATTTTTTATTCTATGAGGTGAAATTATGTTTAGCAAGGTAACAGAAGATATTTATTACGTAGGCGTCAATGATCATCAGATTGATCTCTTTGAGGGACAGTACGTTGTGCCGAACGGCATGGCCTACAACTCCTATGTTGTCATGGATGAGAAGATTGCTGTGTTTGATACGGTGGACGCGCACTTCACCGATGAATGGCTGGCAAATATGGCAGAGGTTCTCGGCGACCGCACACCGGACTATCTGATCGTACAGCATATGGAGCCGGATCATTCCGCCAATATCGCGAATTTTGCGGCGAAGTATCCGGAGGCGAAGATCGTAGCCAACGCCATGACCTTCAACATGATGAAACAGTTCTTCGGCACAGATTTTGCTGACAGAAAGGTGATGGTAAAAGACGGGGAGAGCCTCTCCACCGGCAAGCACACCTTTACCTTTGTGTTTGCTCCGATGGTACACTGGCCGGAGGTTATGGTGACTTACGATTCCACAGATAAAGTGCTGTTCTCTGCGGATGGTTTCGGCAAGTTCGGCGCTCTCGATGTGGAAGAAGAGTGGGCCTGCGAGGCGAGAAGATATTATATCGGTATCGTGGGCAAATACGGCGCGATGGTCCAGAAGCTTTTAGCGAAGGCAGCTGCACTCGATATCCAGATCATCTGCCCGCTGCACGGACCGGTCCTCACGGAGAACCTCGGCTATTATCTTGACCTCTACAACACCTGGTCTTCCTACGGTGTGGAGAGCGAGGGAACGGTGATCGCCTATACATCCGTATACGGTCACACAAAGGCTGCTGTGGAACTTCTGGCACAGAAGCTCACGGAAGAAGGTTGCCCGAAGGTCGTTGTCAACGATCTGGCCCGCTGCGATATGGCAGAAGCGGTGGAAGACGCCTTCCGTTACGGCAAGCTGGTTCTCGCGACCACTACATACAATGCGGATATCTTCCCGTTTATGCGCAACTTCCTGGCTGAGATCACAGAGAGAGGCTATCAGAACCGCAAGGTTGCGTTTGTGGAGAACGGTACCTGGGCGCCAACGGCAGCCAAGGTAATGAAGGCGGCGTTTGACAAATCCGCCAATATCACATTTGCCGATACCACAGTGACCATCAAGTCCGCCATGAATGAGGCCAACAAAGAACAGATCGCCGCTCTGGCAAAAGAGATGAAATAAATTTTTGTCTGATACATATAAAAAAAGCTGTCCCGGGTGACAGCTTTTTTGTTTGGCGGGTTTTATCCGGCATTTTTGTGTATGTCCGCGATCAGGATCTCTTTCATCAGATCGCACAGATATCGGTTAAAGACCTCCGGGTCTCCGGTGGCCAGCGGCTGCAGTTCCACGAAGGAGAGCTTCTCCCGGCAGCTATGTTTATAAAGGGGGAGGGCGTCCACATACGTCTTTGGGCCTGTCCGGATTCCTTTATATTTTTTCTCGGGAAAAACCGGCAGAAACAGTCCCTCTTTTCGCACATAGCAGGTGTCCGGTTTCGCCTTCTCCCGGAAACGGCTGTCCACGTAGCAACCGACCGATTTGTGAATAGCCCGGTCTTCTTCCGGGAGATAATAATAATTCCGGTAATCGGGATAAAAGTATTTCAGACTGCCCTGCAGCACAGGAACGCGCATCGTTATCCTGTCCCCTGCAATAGAAAGAGAGAAAAAGTCGTCCGCTCGGTCAATCCGGCGGGGGGCCGGTTGGAGTGCTGGAGTTTTCGTCCGCTCCACAGCCGCAGTGTCTGCGGTTTTTTGTGGAAGCATGTCGGAGAAAGCAGTTGTGACCTGCAATGGTTTTGGCAGGGGGCGGCGCAGACGGCAGACTGCCGTGAGGTATTGCGGGTGTCTTATGTCTGCCGTGAGGTATTGCGAATGTCTTATGTCTGCCGCTTCCTTTTCTGTGAGAGCGGCGCAATCCGCGTCGGCGCCAGGATTCTCTGCATCCGGCAAAAGCTCTCCGGACAGAGATACATTTTCAAGCAAAAACGTATGCTGCAGCAGATCGACACAGGCGGTGAGGGGAAGAAGCGCCTCCATTCCGCGGATATCCTCCATGTTGTGGAGGAGAAGAAGGTCAAGAAGATCTGTGTCCTTCGTGCGAAGATATTTTTTATAGAAGGAGATGAGCTGTCCGCCGCGATACGGGTCTTCCCGGTCAATGCCCAGAAAGGCTTCCCAGTCTTTCTGGGTTCCGCGGGAAAGATGAAAGAGTGCCTGAAACGGACGGAGAGCCCGGTACAGGTCCAGGGAATCTTTCTCCGGCAGGCGGTACGCCATCTCATTCAGTTCATAGTGGCGGTTCAGGTAGGGGATGTCAAAGCTCTCCCCGTTAAAAGTAAAGAGAGGCGACGGGCGCGACGCCAGAAAATCGCGAAGAGCCGCGAGCATCTCCGGCTCACTGACTCCGTCGTCATTGAACCACTGAATGATATGGAACCCGCCGTCTGTATGGAATCCGCAGCCGATCAGATAGAGGATGGTGGTGTCCCGTTTCAGACCGGTGGTCTCGATATCAAGGAATGTATAGGAATCTTCCTGCGTGTCCGGTTCCGGCAGCGCGGAAGGAAAGTCGTAATGTCTGATGAGCATAAAAAATCCTTTCTGAAATTGAACTGGTATCATCTTTCCAGAAAATAGTAGCAGACAACGGAGATTGTGTCAAAGGTTGTAATTCCCCGGGAAGTATGGTATCATTTGGGAGAATATAAGTTCGAGACAGGAGTTAGAGAAATTGATCGCATATATCAAAGGTACGGCGGTTTACGCCGATCAGGAGTGTATCATCGTGGACAACAGAGGGGTGGGATATGAGATCCGGACCTCGTCGGCCACCTGCAGTGAGGTGCGCATGGGGGAGGAGGTAACCCTCTATACGTATCTTTATGTGCGGGAGGATATGATTGCTCTTTACGGTTTTCTGAGCCGAGAGGAGCTGCGGATTTTCCGGCTGCTTCTGGGCGTCAGCGGCATCGGCCCCAGAGTGGCGGTATCGGTGCTCTCCACCTTGAAGGTGGAAGATCTGTATTACGCGGTGATCAGCGAAGACACGAAGAGCATCGCAAGGACGCCGGGCATCGGCCCAAAGGGAGCAAAGAGACTGATCATCGAGCTGAAAGACAAGCTGGATCTGTCAGATCTGGGTCTCGGTGAGGAAGAAGAAGAGTCCATATCCACCCGAGAGAGCGCGGGCGAAGACAGTCAGATCATGGATGCGATGGAAGCGTTGATCGCTCTGGGATATTCCAACGGGGAGGCTTATCGCGCGGTACACAAGGTACCGGGAGCGAAGGATATGGATACGGAGACATTATTAAAAGAAGCGCTCAAAAAGATGATGACATTATAATACTTAGCGAGAGCAGGATATGACAGGGTGATAAGATGGACAGAGTGATAACAACAGAACTGCTGGATGAGGATATTGCCGCCGAGGGCAGTCTTCGTCCGGTATCACTGACAGAATATATCGGACAGGAAAAGGTCAAAAAGAATCTGAACGTATTTATTCAGGCGGCCAGGATGCGGGGAGAGCCACTGGATCACGTGCTCCTCTACGGTCCGCCCGGACTGGGCAAGACGACGCTTGCGGGCATCATTGCCAATGAGATGGGTGGTCATCTCAAGATCACTTCCGGACCGGCCATCGAGAAGCCGGGCGAGATTGCGGCGGTGTTAAATGGTCTTTCAGACGGGGACGTGCTCTTTATTGATGAGATTCACCGTCTCAACCGGCAGGTGGAGGAAGTCCTCTACCCGGCCATGGAAGATTTCTCCATTGACATCATGATTGGAAAGGGCGCTTCGGCCCGCTCCATCCGGCTGGATCTTCCGCATTTCACGCTGGTGGGTGCCACCACACGGGCAGGGATGCTCACCGCGCCTTTGCGGGACCGTTTCGGCGTGGTGAACCGTCTGGAATTCTATACGGATGAGGAGCTTCGTACCATTGTGGTACGTTCCGCGGAGCTCCTTGCTGTGGAGATTGACAGTGCCGGAGCGCTGGAGATTGCCCGGCGAAGCCGGGGGACGCCGAGACTGGCCAACCGGCTGCTTAAGAGAGTGCGGGATTTTGCGCAGGTGCGCTATGACGGCGTGATCACGGAGGCAGTGGCAAAGAACGCGCTTGATCTGCTGGAGATCGACTCTCTGGGACTTGACACCACAGACAGAAATATTCTTGACACGATGATCGTCAAGTTCGCCGGAAGACCGGTGGGGCTTGATACGCTGGCCGCCGCCATCGGAGAGGACGCCGGGACGATCGAAGATGTATGCGAACCTTTTCTGATCCAGAGAGGACTGATCAAACGAACGCCGAGGGGAAGGGCGCTGACGCCGTATGCCTATGAGCATCTGGGTCTTCCTGTCCCGGAGGACGTTTATTAATACAGGGGGATAAAAATGGAGAATAAGACAAAAGTATCTGTGGTTATTGACGGAAAGGTCTATATGCTGTCCGGTACCGGCAGCGAGTCCTATATGCAGAGGATTGCTTCCTATGTGGACGGGAAGATCCGGGAGCTGAAACAGCAGAGCGGTTACGCCAAGCTGTCCCCGGAATACAGGAGTATTCTTCTGTCCTTAAATATCGCGGAAGAGACCTTTAAGCTGCAGGATGAGCTCAACATCTTTCATCAGGAGCATCAGGAGAAGGAGCAGGAGCTTTATAAGCTCAAACAGGAGATTGTAGACAAGGAGATGCGGATCGATACGGCCAACAAGCTGGTGATCGAGTATAAGACCAAGGTCAATGAGCTGCAGAAGCGCATCATTGAACTGGAGACACGGAGTGACCTTCATGAGACAAATCGAAAAGAAACCAAATAGTTATAGTCTGCCGGAGCTTTTAGCTCCGGCAGGTTCGTTTGCGCATCTTACCGCCGCCATCAAAGCCGGAGCGGATGCGGTATATATGGGTGGACAGCGGTTCGGCGCCAGGGCATATGCAGACAATTTCACCGGAGATAATCTGGTGGAAGCGCTGCATTATGCCCATTTTTACGGGAAGCGCCTGTATCTGACCGTCAACACCCTGATGAAAGAAAAAGAGCTGGAAGAAGACCTCCATGCCTTCTTGCTGCCTTTCTATGAAGAGGGGCTGGACGGGGTGATCGTGCAGGACCCGGGGGCCGCGGCCTTTATCCGGCAGCATTTTCCGGGCATGGAGATTCACGGCAGTACCCAGATGACCATCACCGATTCTTACGGGGCCAAAGCGGCCGCCCGACTGGGGATGAACCGGGTGGTTCCGGCCAGAGAGCTGTCCCTTCCGGAGCTTGTGCGTATCAAGAAGGAGACCGGACTGGAACTGGAAGTCTTTATCCACGGCGCGCTGTGCTACTGTTATTCCGGACAGTGCCTTTTGAGCAGTATGTACGGGGGACGGAGCGGCAACCGGGGGCGCTGCGCCCAGCCCTGCCGGCTTCCCTATCAGCTGCAGAGTGCCGACGGCACTGTGCTTTGCCCTTCTTCGAAATCACAATGCGGCAGCCATCTCTTAAGTCCGAAAGATCTGTGCGCGCTCTTGATGCTTCCGGAACTGATCCGGGCGGGAGTGGACTCTTTAAAGATTGAAGGGCGCATGAAAAATGTGGAATATGTGGCCGGAGTGACTGCCATTTACCGGAAGTATCTGGACCGGTATCGGGAAGATCCTGACCGGTGGCAGTTGGAACCGGAAGATATGGAAGCGCTGGAGGAACTGTACAGCCGCACTGGTTTTACGGACGGCTACTGGCACAGACATAACGGGCCGGAGATGATGGCCACCCTGCACCCGCGTAATCTGGGAAGGAAGATCGGACAGGTGCGGCAGGTAAGAAAAGGGCAGATCGGTCTGCAGCTCTCCAGAGATGTGCGCCTTAAGCCAAAAGATATTCTGGTGATTCCTTTTGCCGACCAGGAGGAGATGATCCTCACCGTACCGGAAAAGTTGAGAGTGGAGAAGGGTCTTTTCTTTTTAAATGTACCGGCAGGCCGGCGGGTCCGTGCCGGTATGGATGTCTTTCGCCGGAGAAGTGAGGCGCTTGCCGCCTGGATTCAGAATGATATATTGAAAAATGAGAAAAAATATCCCGTACAGGGAGAGATCACGATAAAGACCGGAGAACCGGCACAGCTCGTCCTGCACTGCCAGAACGAGACGGTCAGTCTTTCCGGAGCTATGGCGCAGCCGTCACAGAAGCGCCCGGTCACGGCGGAGGATATCAGCCGCCAGCTGCACAAGACCGGTCAGGTTCCGTTTTATCTGGAATCACTGGAGACACATTTGCAGGAAAATGTATTCCTGCCCATGTCGGCAGTCAAGGAACTTCGGCAGAATGGCTTCGCCAAATTACAGAGAAAGATGGAGAAACCGAAGAGTCGAAAAGATTTCACAAAAATTTCCTTGCAATCAGAGGTAAAAAGTGATACTGTTATTTCACTAAATAACAGGGATAGTTTGAGAAATAACAGGGAAGAGCATGTTCCGGATTTTCCTTTGGTTCCATCCGGCGACAAAAAGCAGATGGCGGTGGTTTATGACCGGAAGATGTTTTTCTGGTGTCTGTCCCATCCGTTTTTTGACAGCATCTGTCTTCCGATGGATTTCTGGAAAGAAGAAGAACTGCCGGTTCTGGCAGAGCAGATCTGCCGCGAAGGAAAGAAAGCGTTCCTCTCTCTTCCTCAGATTCTGCGGGCGGATGCCGGCCCTTCTCCTGTTTCGGTCTGCAGTCTCTCCCTCTGGTCCGGTATCTACGCCCACAACCTGGGACAGGCAGAATTTTTGTGGGAGATTGCGGGTCGGACGGCACCGATCCTTGCTTCGGATTCTTTCTATCAGTGGAATCACCGCGCTCTTTTGGAATCAGGACGATTGTTTTCCCTGGCAGGCGCGGTGCTTCCGGCTGAACTGTCCTGGAAAGAGTGTGCCGATATGCTGACAGCCTTGGAGTGGGAACAGGTGCCGGACAGCCCGGGACAGACGGCAGTCCGGATGACGGACCTTTTTCAGAAAGAAACAGCCAGGATGACAGACTTCTTTCAGATGGAAGTTTCCGTCTACGGACGCATCCCCCTGATGCGTTCCGCCAACTGTCTGAAAAAGACGAGGCATGCCTGCGACCATCGTCAGGAGATTCTTTATCTTTCCGACTGGAAGGGAAGGCAGCTTCCTGTAGTCACCCACTGTGACCGCTGCTATAATACCATCTGGACGGACAGACCGATAAATCTCATCGGGCAGCCGGGCGGCGAGCTGATCCGGAGCCTTCATGGAGTGATTTTTCATTTCTTCCTTGACGATGAGAACAGTGCTGCCGCAGCCGTTAAGGCGTATCAGCAATGGCAGAAAGAGGGATTTCGTCCCGCGGGCAAAAGAGAACCGGAAGAACACTGGAATTATGGAATTGAGTAGGTGAAATCATGTTAAACATTTTGTCAACAGGGTCCAATTACATTTTCATGATCATGTGTGCGATCTACGCCGTATCATGCTTCACTGTTTTTCTGCCTTCCACGGAGGAACAGCAGATAAAGAGGATGAACCGACAGGAACGGTTTATGTTCATTTTTCATTTTATCTGCTACGGCGTGCTCTTTTTAAAGACTTTTGATGTCCAGATTCTGGCGCTGTATGTGGCGCAGGCTGTCTTTTTCAAGCTGCTGATCTTCATTTACGAGCATATCTATGCCGACTGCTCCAGAATCATGATGAACCACATCTGTTTTCTTCTGCTGATCGGCTTTGTCATGCTCACGAGGCTGGACTTTGAGGATGCGGTAAAGCAGTTTATCATCGTTGCCGTCTGTTCCTTCGTAGTACTTCTCGTGCCGATTTTCGTGGCAAAGGCTTACTGGCTGAAACGGCTGCGCTGGATTTATGGGCTCATCGGTCTTCTGGTGCTGTCCTCGGTGTTTGTGATCGGAACCAGCAAGAACGGATCGACCAACTGGGTCTCTCTGGGCGGATTTGCCTTCCAGCCATCGGAGTTCGTAAAGATCGCGTTTATCTTTTTCCTGGCAGCCATGCTGGAAAAGCCCGGGAGTTTTAAGCGGATCTTCGTGACCGCCCTTTTTTCGGGCTGCCATGTGATGGTGCTGATTCTGGAAAATGACCTGGGCGGCGCTCTGTTATACTTTGTCGTCTTCATCTTTTTGTGTTATTCGGCCACAGGACGGGGAATTTACGTGCTGGGCGGATTGTCTGCCGGCGTGCTGGCAGGAAGGATTGCCTACATATTGTTTCCGCATGTGCAGACCCGGTTTGACGCCTGGATCGACCCCTGGTCCATCATCGAGGGAAGAGGATACCAGATCACCCAGTCACTCTTTGCCATCGGGACCGGAAGCTGGTTTGGCATGGGACTCACACAGGGAAGTCCGTCGGATATCCCCGTGGTGCAGAGCGACTTTATTTTTTCCGCCATCGCGGAAGAGTTCGGCGTATTTTTCGCCATCTGTCTGATTCTCATATATCTTGGCGTGTTCGTACATTTTCTGCAGATCGCCATGGACGTCAAAGACCGTTTTTATAAGCTGGTGGCCTACGGTTTTTCCATCTGTTTTATTTTTCAGGTGTTTTTGTGCATCGGAGGCGTCACAAAGTTTATCCCGTCCACCGGGGTGACGCTGCCGCTGATCAGCGCCGGAGGAAGTTCCGCCGCCAGTACATTGATCATATTCGCGATCATGCAGGGGATTTTCATGATCGCCTACAAAGAAGAGGAGGGGGTGGAAGAAGATGAGCAGACATCAGAGTCCGGACAGGAAGAGACGGGCAGCCGATAGCGCGTCCGGCAGCGTTCCGGCAGAAAGCCGGACAATCTGGGAGAGACTGGCCTCTCTCTTTGTCCCGAAAAAGGGGAGGAAGCTTCGGACAAACCGATATATGTTTCACACCAGCCTTTTTGTGGTAGCAATCTTCCTCGGTCTGGTCGGCTATATTGTGAAGTTCACCATCGTGGACGCGCCGGACGTGATCAACAGCCCTTACAACAAGCGGACGGCCGCTCTGTCGGAGAAGGTCGTGCGGGGCAGCATCAAGAGTGCCAATGACAAGGTACTGGCGGAAAGTACGGTGGACGAGGAGGGCAATCAGCACCGGGAATACCCTTATGAAGATATGTTCGCCCATGTGGTGGGATATACCGGACACGGCAAGGCCGGTCTGGAATCTGCCTGCAATTATGAGCTGCTGTCTTCCCATGAGCAGATCATGGATCAGCTAAAGAGCGGCGTCAAGGGGGAAAGGAGCGTGGGAGACACCATCGTGACCACGCTGGATACCCGCCTGCAGAAGGCTGCTTACAACGCGCTGGACGGATACCGGGGAGCCGTGGTGGCCATTGAACCAAAGACCGGGAAAGTGCGGGCTCTCATATCCAAACCGGACTTTGACCCTAATTCTCTGGATGAGATCTGGGAGGAGATCAACGCCGACGAGGATAACAGCTGTCTTTTAAACCGGGCGACGCAGGGACTGTACCCGCCGGGTTCCACCTACAAGGTACTGACTGCGCTGGAATACATCGAGGAACATCCGGGTTCCTACGGGGATTTTTCCTATGACTGTACCGGGGAGACGGTGGTGGACAGCGTTCGGATCAGCTGTTATGACGGAGAAGAACACGGCGAGGTCAATCTGGGCGAGGCGTTTACCAGGTCCTGCAACACCGCCTTTGTCACCCTGGGAAGCACGCTCGATCTGAAACGCTTTGCCAGTCTGAACGAGAAGTTTTTGTTCGGACAGAGCATTCCGTTTGATCTGCCGGTCAACAAGAGCCGGTTTGAATTGAATGAGGACTCTGAAAAGAGTGAAGTCCCTCAGACTGTCATCGGACAGGGCAATACTCTGATGACGCCGTTTCATAACGCGCTTGTCATGTGTGCCATCGCCAACGACGGGGTTCTCATGCAGCCGTATCTGGTGGAACGGCTGGAGAGTGCCGACGGGGCTGTCGTCCGGGAGACGGAACCGGAGGAATACAAGAAGATCATTGATAAAAAAGATGCGCGGACCATACAGGACATGTTGCGAAGCGTCGTCACCGACGGAACCGGCCGGGCGCTTGACAAAGAGCTCTACACTGCGGCAGGTAAAACGGGCACGGCGGAGAATGAAGGAGAGCGCGCTCACTCCTGGTTTTTCGGATATTCCAACGTGGAAGATCCGGACCTGGTGGTCTGCGTGATCGTGGAGAACAGCGGCGCCGGCAGCGAATATGCCGTCCCGGTGGCGGAAGCGGTATTCGACTCCTACTATAATAATGAGATGAACGCAGAGTACGCAGAGTGAGACGACAAAAAATATGCAAAATTCTTCCTGCTTTCTTGCAAAGCTTTTTCACATTTGCTATACTGTTACCAAGTGTAATACACAGCAGAATTGTTTGCATAGGAG
>DXEQ01000023.1 GCA_019114885.1 Candidatus Anaerobutyricum stercoripullorum | reverse complement strand
TATGAAACGATTCCGGCTCATTACTATTGCCCTTCCTGTGGATATGGAGATCGATAAAGTCAAAAATCGCCAGGTCAAAAAGACTCTGGCGACTTTTGCTTTTAGTGGACTATTTCACGATGATCTGTCCTTTGAAGTTACTCTGTTTGCGGATCATATTTTTTACGGCATTGTTTTTCACGTAGATCTTGCAGGTTTTTGGAACGCCGGAAAAGTCAGCTTTATTTAACTTCGGAGAGTTGATGTATATTTTTTTCAACCCGCTGAACTTTTTGGTGCCGAAGGAACTGGTGATCTGCCGGACGCTGGCCGGGAGGGTCAGAACCTTCAGGTTCGGCGTGCGCTGGAAACATTTGCCGTAAATTTTTTTGATATTGTTGCCGTATTTCACTTTTTTCAGCTTTTGCATGTTGAAAAAAGCGCCTGATTTGATTTTCCGGACCGAGTTCGGAAGAAAGATTTTTTTGATGCTTCCGTTGCCTGCGAAGGCATTGGATTCAATCCGTTCCACGCCTTTTCTCACGGTATACTTCTTTGTGGTTGCAGGCACATCGTACAGGACTTTGCCGTTTTTCGAATAGATATCGCCGTCGATGGTCTGATATTTCGGATGCTCCGGCGTGTAGACGGCGGAGGCGTTCGGGCAGTCCCGAAGATGCGGAACCAGGTCCACATTGGAAGGAACATGGATATCCTTTAATTTCGGGCAGTCCCAGAGGGACATGTTGCCCTGGATGGTTTGGGAAGAAGACTCGATGATGATCTCCTCAAGCGCCTCATAATGAGAGAGACTTAAAAGAGGGGAGACGCCTTCCTCCACCGTGATCTTTTTCAGGTGCTGCTGATAGTAGGTCGGTGCGCCCGTTTTTCGTTTTGTCAGGTGTCCGATGGAATCGTAGGAATCACCGGAGGAGAAACTGTTCACCTCAAAGGTGATACCGTCCCAGGTGATCTCATTGCGGACGGTGATCTCATCAGGGAGTTCTCCGGTGTAGTCCTCCGGGACCTGCAGGTAGGCGGTGGCGCCGGCCACGTTGGCCCAGCTTAAATGGTAATAGACGCCGTCGATGAAGAGGTCTTTTTGAAACGGCGGGACCGGTTCCCTGGCAGCGGCGGCCGACAGCTGGAAAAAGAAGCCGAACATCAGCAGGAAAACCGCCGAAAACAATGGTGTCAGAACTTTTTTCATGATTATCCCTCCTTAGAAAATATAAGTATTATATTGTCATAATACCATAAATCAACGGGAATCACAATGGAAAAAAATGCCCGATACTTTCCGCAGGCTATTGATTTTTCAATGAAAAATAGATACTATACACGTAAAAACCGGAATGTATATAGCAAATGAAAGGATATCCTTATGATACGAATAAACCAGTTGAAGTTAAAGATTCCTCATACGGAGGAAGAACTGACGGAGGAGATCATCCGGCGGGCGTACGGGAAGCGCCCGGAGAAGTGGAAAATTGTGCGCCGGTCCGTGGACGCCAGAAAGAAGCCGGAGCTTTATTATACGTACACCATCGATGCGTCCTTTGGGGACGAGAAGAAGATTCTGCATCACAGAAACAGCAAGTGGAGCCGGGTCAGTGAGACGAAGTATCGGTTCCCGTATCCACAGACTGCAAAGGAACGGTCTGATGGACGGGAACATCAGATGAGTCAGAGGCAGGAGCAGTCAGAGCATCGGCAAAGGCAGCCGGATGCGTGGAGTATCGGCCGTGGACGTATTCTTTCGCAGGAGCAGCGGCCGGTGATCATCGGAGCGGGCCCGGCGGGACTTTTTGCCGCGCTGATGCTGGCCCGGAGCGGTTTCGCCCCGGTTCTTTTTGAGCGGGGAGACGCGGTGGACGTTCGCTCGGAGAAGGTGGAACAGTTTTTTGCCGGAGGGCCGCTGGACGTGGAGTCCAATGTGCAGTTCGGGGAGGGCGGCGCCGGAACTTTTTCGGACGGCAAGCTCAATACCGTGGTGAAGGATAAGTCGGGAAGGAACCGGTTTGTGCTTGAAGAGTTTGTCCGGCACGGCGCGCCGGAGGAGATTCTTTATGAGGCGAAGCCGCACATCGGCACGGATATCCTGAAAAATGTGGTGGCCTCCATCCGGGAGGAGATTCGCTCCCTGGGTGGCGAGGTACATTTTCGGACGAAGCTGGCAGGACTGCTGACAGAGGAAGAAGATTGCAGTGCGGTTCTGCATGGATTTTCCGGAACAGATGGAGCAAAAATGATATCGGCGCATGCCGGGGGAACGCGGCGGATTGTCGGCGTCCGGCTGGAAAGCGGGGGCCGCGTCTTTGAGCGGGCCTGTGAAAATGTGATCCTCGCCATCGGTCACAGCGCCAGAGATACCTTTTCCATGTTATATGAAGAAAATGTGCCGATGCATCCGAAGGCGTTCGCCATCGGGGTCCGGGTGGAGCATCCGGCGCAGATGATCAATGAGAGCCAATATGGAAAGGGCTATCCGGAAGGCATGCCAACGGCTAGCTACAAGCTGACCCATCAATGTAAAAATGGCCGGGGCATCTATTCCTTCTGCATGTGTCCCGGCGGATATGTGGTCAATTCTTCCTCGGAGCAGGGGCGGCTCTGTGTCAACGGTATGAGTTATCACGGGCGGGACAGCCGCAATTCCAACAGTGCCATCATCACTACGGTGACGCCGGAAGATTATATGGCGCTGGCTCCGGCGCTCCTGTCGGACAGGGAAGCTTCCGGGAAGATGAAGGAAAGGCCGCTCTGCCATCCGCTTTCCGGCATGGAGTTTCAGCGGCGGTATGAGGAACTGGCTTATGGCGTCGGCGGGGGAAAGGCGCCCGTACAGTTGTACGGAGACTTTCGGGAAGGCCGGGCGAGCACCGGTTTTGGAGAAGTACGTACCTGCATGAAAGGGCAGTGGCAGTTTGCCGACCTGCGAAACTGTCTGCCTTCTTATATTGTGGAATCACTGTTGGAGGGGATGGAGGCCTTCGGACACCGGATTGCCGGTTTTGACCGTCCGGACGCCATCTTTGCCGGGGTGGAGACGAGAACCTCCTCGCCGGTGCGCATGGAGAGAGATGAGAGTGGTCAGTCTGTGGTCCGTGGACTGTTCCCGTGCGGGGAAGGCGCGGGGTACGCCGGCGGCATCACCTCGGCTGCCATGGACGGCATTCGCATGGCGGAGGCGGTCGCCGCGAGGATTTTGGAGAGATAGTTTGTAAAATTGCGTTTACAATTGCAATTTTTTCCCGTATAATGACAGAGTACCAGATGGTACCGCGCGCGTTCCGGATGATTTCCTTTGCGAAGGCAGTGTTCATAGAGGGGGAGCAGCGGACCGTGTAGAATGAATCAAGAGGAGACAGAGATGAATCAGAAAGATATAGAGAGAATCAACGAGCTCTACCACAAGTCCAAAAGCGTGGGACTCACACCGGCGGAGGCAGCGGAGCAGAAGAAGCTGCGCCGGGATTATATCCTTGCCATCCGGCGGAATCTCCGCGGAGAGCTCAACAACATTTCCATTGAGAACGAAGACGGAAGTATCACCAATCTTGGTGAGAAATACGGCAAGAAGTATTCCAGCCATTAACCGCACGGCGGCGTGCAGGGCGGCACGGCTCCGGATATCCAGGGACCTTTTCGGAGAGTGCCTTCGCATATGCACCCGGATGGCACAGGGATTCTTTCGGAGAATATTTCCGCACAGAAAAACAGAAAGCAGGTGATCGCATGTCACAGAAAATAAATAAAGAAGAATTGCGCAAGGTCATGAGGAAGAAAAGGAACGGTCTCTCTCTCAATGAGATCTATGAACAGACAGACCGCTGTTTTGAGCAGCTTAAGAGTCTGCCGGAGTTTCAGGAGAGCGAGTGGATCTACAGTTATCTGGCCATCGGGTCCGAGGTGGATACCATCAGCCTGATCTCCCGGTTTATCAAGATGGGTAAGAAGGTGGCTGCGCCGAAGGTGGAGGACGATGTGATCGCCTTTTATGAGATTAACTCCATCCGGGAGTGTCGGCCGGGGGCCTACGGTATCCTGGAACCGGCGTCCTACAAAGCGCCGGCCGACGAGAAGGGCCTGATCCTTCTTCCGGGACTGGCCTTCGATCTTCACGGCAACCGACTGGGATACGGCGGCGGTTTTTACGACAAGTATCTGAAAGAACACGCGGACTATCCCTGCGCGGCGCTGGCCTTCGAGCTGCAGATTCTTGATGAGGTGCCGGCCGGAAAGTCCGACAGCCCGGTAGATTATATCATCACGCCGGAGCGGATCGTTACCTGTCAGTGAGTATGATAAGATAAAAAGGATCGTGAGATTTTTTTCGTGATTGCAGTGAAAGCTGTAAGAAAGGAAAGAATCTCACTTTTTTTGTGCGAATGATCTTTGGCAGAATGTTTCT
>DXEQ01000178.1 GCA_019114885.1 Candidatus Anaerobutyricum stercoripullorum | reverse complement strand
TTTTAAAAATGACTTATTTAAAAATCTTGTAATATATTCTCCCACAAGTGTACAGAATTACCATAAAGGAAACCTATGATACACGTCTTCATTTTACAAAAAAATATTACAAAAAACAACCCGGCACACACGTTTTGTTCACAATGTACAAAGGCTTTGTAATAAATACAAAGCCCTTCGTAACATTCCTTTTATAATTATAACAGATCAGCAATCTCATAGATCAGCTGTTCCGATTTCTCCCATCCGAGACACGGATCGGTAATGGATTTGCCGTAGCATCCTCCGCCAATCTTCTGACAACCGTCCTCAATATAACTCTCGATCATCAAACCCTTAACCAGTCTGCGGATATCTCCGGATATCTTACAGCTGTGCAGTACCTCCTTGGAGATACGAATCTGTTCCATATAATTCTTGCCGGAGTTGGCATGATTCGTATCGATGATCACGGAAGGATTCTTCAGCCCGGACTCCTGATACAGTTCATAAAGCTGCATCAGATCCTCATAGTGGTAATTCGCGAAGGTTTGTCCGTGTTTGTCCACATAACCGCGGAGAATGGCGTGTGCGTGCGGATTACCCATCGACTCCACCTCCCATCCACGATAGATGAACATGTGACTGCCCTGTGCTGCCGTGATGGAATTCATCATGACGGACAAATCGCCGCCGGTCGGATTCTTCATTCCCACCGGAACGCCTGCGCCGCTGGCCACCAGACGATGTTCCTGATTCTCCACAGAGCGGGCTCCCACCGCCACATAGGACAGAAGGTCCGACAGGTACCGCTGGTTCTCCGGGTACAACATCTCATCGGCACAGGTGAGACCGCTCTCCAGAATCGCTCTCTGGTGAAGTTCCCGCACCGCGATGATGCCCTGCCACATATCCGGCTTCTTCTCCGGATTCGGCTGGTGAATCAGCCCCTTATATCCGCCGCCGGTGGTCCTCGGCTTGTTGGTATAGATTCTCGGTACGATCCAGATCTTGTCCTTCACCTTCTCCTGTACCTTTGCCAGTCTGGAAACGTAATCCAGAACGGAGTCCTCATTATCTGCCGAGCACGGTCCGATGATCAGAAGGAACCGGTCGGACTTTCCCTCAAAAATCCGGAAAATCTCCGGGTCTCTCTCCTCCTTGATCTTAAGGATCCTCTCATCCGCCGGAAACTGTTCCTTCAGATCTTTTGGAATTGGTAACTTTCTATAGAAATTCATCTGCATATCCATGGTCATCTTCTCCTTTTCTTATGGGAATTGCATTTGCACGATATTTTACTTATAATAAACAGCGTTCCCTGCTTTACACAAAATGAAAGAATTCAGCTGCGCCGACTGCATATCCGCATGGCATGGCCGAATCCTCATAACGCACGGGAAATCACCAGAAGCTATCTTATCATAAAAAAATAAAAAGCACAACACTTTTTAGCTTTAAAGTAAAAAATTATTTTTGAAGGAGTACGACTTTGCAATCTATGATCAACACCATGACAGCCGCCTGTCAGCTGATGGAAGCCGCAGGCCAGCCGCTGTCTTTCGAGAACACCTGTATCAGGAACATGTTTATCCTCCCGTCCCGCATCAGGGCCTTCGGGGATGACGAACTGTACCTCGCCTTCATCGGGCATCTCATCAGGGAGTGTGGCAACTATGCCTTTCCTGAGACCGCGGCCGAATACGACCGGTATTTTGCCGACTGCATCCGGCTGAAAGAACAGATGCAGCCCTTTGACCAGGAAGTCTGGCTGTCCTGCACCAGCCTTCTTTTCGAGAATCTGAAAACTCCGTTCTATGGCGTCTACGCCGGAATCCTTCTCGATCTGGAATCCTGTTTTTCAGACCGGGATCTGTTTCTGCGCACCCTGAAAGATTTTTATTCCATCCTGATTAAATCCTCACCGGAAGTCCAGAAGCTGACCGGACGCATCGCCTCCCTGGCAGCCGGGCTGCGCCCGTATTTTTCGCAGAATGAGCCGCTGCTTTCCGATCTTCTCCGCTCCCGCCTGTCCTGTTTTGCCGGAGACAAGAACATCTGGCTGGTGAACATTTTTCAGGAAATGTACACCGACTCCGTCTCTTCTCTGGATGAGATTCATGTGGCTGCATTTTTAGAAGATTACCATAAGAAAGAACTGCATTTTCTCACAGAAAATGTACCCGCGCCGGGAATGCCGGGAATTTCTGCGCCGGACGCTTCACATGGCGCGCCGGGAAGTACATTTTCCATATCCGCACTCACCCTGCCGGAATATCTGGCCCGCCGCGCCTTCTTTTTCGCCGCCCGCAAGACAGCGGCGCCGAAAGACATCTTTGCCCGGTACAAAAGGGCAGGCGGCTTTTTGACCCTGTCAAAGGACAGCATTTTAAACCGCTTCGCCTACAACATGACTTCGGCTTCTTACCTCACTGACCCGGCTATCGGGCGGGAGGCGGAACTGAAAGATCTGGAACTGATCCTCATCTCCCCGAAAAAATCTCCCATCCTTCTGGGAGAAGCCGGTGTGGGAAAGACCGCCGTGGTGGAAGGTCTTGCCTGGAGACTCCAGCAGGGTATGGTCCCTTCTCTCCTGAAAAACAAGGAGATATACAAGCTGACCACCACCTCTCTCTTAAGCGGCACCAAATATGTGGGGGAGATGGAAGAGCGTATCCGGCAGCTCATGGAAGAGCTGGACCGGCACCCGGACATCCTTCTCTTCATCGATGAGATTCACACCATTGTGGGCGCCGGTTCCACCGAGAGCTCCAACAACGATATCTCCAACATGCTGAAACCTTACATCGACCGGGGAGATATCAAGATCATCGGGTCCACCACCAGCGCGGAATACAACCAGTACCTGTTAAGCGACAAGGCGCTGGCCCGCCGTTTCTACCCCATCACCGTCGAGGAACCCGATGAGGAGACGACGATGCAGATTCTTCTCGGAACACTGCCGGCCACTGAGCAGGAGACCCGGGTCCGTCATACATTTTCTGATAAGGAACTCAGGCAGATTCTCGGCGTACTGATTCACCTCTCCCACGAGAAATATCAGCCGGCAGACCGGCGGACCCGCCGCCCGGAACTGCCGCTCACGCTTCTCGAGATGGCATTCTCCTTCGCGGCCTTGCAATCCCGGGAAACGGTTGCCACCAAAGACTTTATCAGCGCCGTCCGCCATTCCAACCTGCTGCGGTCCGACGTCAGACAGAGAGCGGAAGAGTTTTTCTAAAAGACAACTTAAGTTCATGCAACAAAAAAACTGCGGACGACTGATTCGCCCGCAGCTTTTTCTTTATTGTAATCCGTTATCACAACACCGGCTGCAAGATCGCTGCCTCGCGCTCTTTACCAGTGCACCACAACCGGATAAGTGGATTCGATATTATTATAGATCGTGCGCACCGCGTTGTACGGTGTGTTGACACATCCGTGAGAACCATCATACGTATAGATACCGCCGCCATAGCTACTGCGCCAGGAGGCGTCATGGATTCCCACCCCCGAATGAGTGAATGGAAGCCAGTAGTCCACATGAGATGCATAATTCTCCCCGGTCAGAGTATAATCCGTAGTCTTATATAGGATATAGTAGACGCCCGTCGGCGTTCCCCGTCCCAGACTGGTATTGCCCGTCACCACCGGTGTGGAGACCAGCGTCTTTCCATCCTTATAAAACCACATATACTGGGAACCAAGGTCCACCTCCACATATGTATCGCCAATATCATTCTTTTTCCGGCTCTTGGCATAGTGGGCGTATTCCGGCTCTCTCTTCACCTGTTTTCCCTTTTTGATCTGTTTGATCAGCTTCTCTGTTTCCGCCTCCTGATCGATGGTCCAGCCGTAGGTGCCTCCCTCCACATCGACATCGTTGCCGATGATGGAAGTAAAATGTCTCTCTATCCCCACCGTGTCATATTTTTCTGCCAGTTTTTCCACATATTTTGCCGCTTTCTCCTCATCCACCCGGACTTTAAACTTCTTTGTCACACTGAGCCACTTGTGGATGGTCTTTCCGGTCAGTTCCTGTGTTCTGTCGTCAAAGTCATAGATGATATCAGAGGAAACGTACCGGTTCAGCGTATCATTGGACTGGATGACCTCCTCAGAATCCTTCTTATATACCGGGTTCTCGTAGCAGCCGGCCTTCTCAATATCAATGACGCCATCCTGCCGGAGGATTGCCTCCTTAAGCGCCTGATAAAACTCCTCTTCCTTAACCGTATTGCCGTAGATCTCTTCCACGATATCGTAGGAATTGGTCTCCTTATTATACCGGGACCAGGCGTCCACCGGCGCCGTCACCAGTTCCGCGTCAAAAGCATCCAGGCTGTGGAATGTCTCATCATAGGCGTTCTCATCGACCTTAAGCGTCACACCGTCCGGATACTCCTTCTTTATAAAAGGAAATGTGATCCAGGCATACGGCTTCTGCTCCGCCTTGATCTGTTCCAGCTTACCGTCATCTGTGAAGGCGAGACCCACCTGAGAAGAATTCACCTTCTCCTGTCTGCCTTCCCTCTCCGTGATGGTGATGGAGTAAGCGTCCACTCCCTCCCGGATCATCTCTTTTACCTTACCCACGCTGCGGAACCCGCAGGCATACCCGTTGATCTCTGTCCCCGGGAAAAAATGAAAATGAAAAAATATCGAAATCAATGCATATATCACAACTACTGCCGCCACGACCACGCCGGCCTTCTTCTTCCCGCTCCAGGAAGCGGCAGCCTTTTTCTCTTTCTGTTCCATCTTTGTCCTCCTCTATGTCTGAACTCCAGTATACTATATCATTCACATCTCGTATCATGACTTGTCTGCATTTTCATCTGCGGCGCTGTCATCTGTCGGCACAGCGCCCGTACTCTGGCCACATTTTCATAGTATAGCCCCTTTTCATATACAATACAACGTATTATCGTTAACAATCTTTAAACCTTTTATTACATTTTCGTTAAAATAACGACTTATATTGACTATTTCCACATAGGACAGTCTGTGTTATAATGAAATCACATTTTTACAACAATTAAAGATGACTATTACGATATGGGTTCACGGAATCCAAAATAGTT
>DXEQ01000177.1 GCA_019114885.1 Candidatus Anaerobutyricum stercoripullorum | reverse complement strand
AACTCATTTTAGTCAACCCGCCATTTAAACCGCCACTCAACCCGCCATTTTGGCGGTTTGACTCCTTCAACAATTCCCCGCATACACCCACTTCAAATATTTCTCAGCCACTGCTTTCAGCCGGTATATTCTCTCTACATCTGTCGCTGCTCTGTCGGTCATCCTGTATCGCGGAAAGAAGCGGGTCACATGGAGGGGGATATCGGGATTGATAGCGGCAATCCACTGCGCTTCCTGCTCCATCTCTTCTTCGGAATCGTTCTCGCCCGGTACGATGAGGGTGGTCAGTTCCACATGGCAGTTGGCGTCTTTGCAGGCTGCCCGGGCGATAAAGTTTTTCACTGTGGCGAGATCGCCGCCCAGTTTCTGATAGTAAGCGGCGCGAAATCCTTTCAGGTCAATGTTCATGGCGTCAATATAAGGGAGAATCTCGTCCAGAACAGACAGCTCCGCCGTGCCATTGGTGACCAGTACATTTTTCATGCCACGGGCGTGTACCAGACGGGCGGTGTCACGGACATATTCATAGCCGATCAGTGGCTCATTGTAGGTGAAAGCCACACCGATATTTCCGTACATTTTACACTGCTCTGCCAGGTCTGCCAGTTCCTCCGGAGACATAGGACAGCAGTCGGTTTCCGGTTCGCTGTGCATGGAGATTTCATGATTCTGGCAGAATGGGCATGACAGATTACAGCCGAAACTGCCCACAGACAGAATCTGACTGCCCGGATGGAAGCGGCGCAGGGGCTTCTTTTCGATGGGGTCAAGCATCAGCGCTGTAAGTTTCCCGTAGTTTGTGCTGATGATCGTTCCGTTTTCGTTTTTTCTTGCCCGGCAGCGGCCGTACTGTCCTTCTGCTAAAGAACAGTGATGGGGACAGACCCGACAGGTGATGTGATTTTCTTCTCTTTGCTTCATCAGAAATGTCTCACCACCTCAAACCGTTCCAGTTGAACATCATCATCGTAGGTGGAGATGCCTGCTTTCTGTTTTGCGATGGTGATCTGGTCTTCGACGGTATCTACACCGTCCAGATTCGGCAGCAGAAGCCCCCTCTTGCGGCCTTTTGTTACAATCACGCCATAACGTCTGACATCCAGCTCGTCCGGAGAAGTGATTGCTTCCGGTGTGCCGAGAACATCGACGCTGTAAACCAGTTTGTCAAGCTCGTCAGGCTGAACCGGATGGAAGCGCGGATCTTTTGTGGACGCACTGATGGCGTTGGCGACGATTTCTTCCGCAACGTTTTTCTGTACCGGAGCAATGGTGCCGATACAGCCCCGGAGTCTTCCTTCTTCTTTCAAAGAAACGAAGACTCCTGCCTGAGTTTTATACATTTCGTCCGGCAGGTCCTCCGGTACGCCAATCTTTCGACCATCGCCCACGTAAGCCTCGATGGTCTGACGTGCCAGACGCACGTAAGCGTCCTCTTTTTCTTTCCGGCGTTTTGCTTCTTCTGCGATTTTCTCCTCGTACTGACGCAGAAAATCCCGTTCCGGCGCCCGGCCTTCCACCTCATAAGTACAGACGCCGTACCCGACGCCGAAGGTTCCTTCGTGGGAAAGCTTTTCCGTTTTTACAGCCAGACGGTCCAGCGTTCCAGCCATGATGACAAAGGAACGGTGGCCGCATTCCGCCGCTTTATCGCAGAATTCTTCCGTAAAGTCAAAAAGCTGGTCAAAAGCGGCGTTTCCCATAACTTCCATGATGCGGGCGTCGTATTCCGGGCCTTCTTTCTGAAATCCATAAGGGCCATCCTCTTTCAGCTTGTGAGACAGATCGCCGCTGCCGATCACAGCGACACGCCGACCACAAAGCTCCGCCGCCTTTTTTATACACTGCCCCAGCATGTAATGCTGCGACAGCGGCAGACCGGACAGACCAATACGCACTGTCTTGTAATCTGTATAATAATGATTGAGAAACCAGAGGGGAATCATGGTGGCGTGATCGAGCCGCTTGTCCCTCTTACCCATAGTTCCGGCAGGGATTTCTCTGGCTTCGGCTTCCTGACATAACAGTTCCACGAATTCCGTGTCATATTGCACATGTATTTTTACCTGCGGCGCACGGAACTGTCCAAAATCTCCACTGGCCTCTGTTCCCGGTGAAATGTGAAAATAGTCCGCATACATGATGGAATGTGGCGAAAGCACCACCACCGTATCCGGTTTCCACGAAGCGATCATCTTCGCCGCCTCATGATACGCGTCAATGGTCGCCTGAATCGCCTTTTCCTGTCCCCGTCCCACATCCGGTATGATCAGCGGCGGATGGGGAACCATCACTGCACCTTTTACTGCCATAGTAACCCTCCTCTTCTAAATAATTTCATATTCTCTCTACATTTTAAAACTTCCTTCCACATTTCGGGCAATATTCATAATCTTCCTGGGTCTCAAAACCACAGTTACCGCAACGCTTGTATCTGCTTCTCCAGCCGGTCTGTACCTCCGTCAGATGCTCCGGTAATATCTCAATGTCCTCGCCCCGGGCAATCCGTTTGCCGATAACCGGGTCCAGAGCATAGAGGGTGTTACAGCAGGACATCTGCACAAAATATTGTTTGTTCCATTTGAAAACGGGAAGGAAAAACAATGACAGGCACATGTAGGTCATAAAAACCTGATATCTGCCGTAAGACCCGCAGTGGCTGCAGATGACCATCTGATTAAAGTTAAAGTCTTTTCTTCCCTGAGTGATACCCATAATAAAAAACATTTGTTGTCGCTCCTGTGTTATTTATCTATCAGACTCTTCTTACATACCTTGCATATCGCTCCCTTCGGAGTGACAAACAGAATTCTGGCCTTCGCTTTATTACCGATTTTGTCATAAAGGCGCCCTGCACTCAAAGATTCACCCAGTACTGTATAAGGGCTATTGGCCACATAACCGATTTTACCGACTCCTTTTAGCTCTACTTTGATTGCTTCCTGATCGTATTCATTGTCCGGTTCTTTTACCAGCTTCACCTTCATGCCCGACTCCAGAAAGTCAGAACCAAAATAGTGCTTTGTTCCTGTTAAAGTAAAATATATCTTTTTCATATTTTTTCTCCTCCATAGCCTGACATACTGTTTCTCTCTGCCAATAATATG
>DXEQ01000176.1 GCA_019114885.1 Candidatus Anaerobutyricum stercoripullorum | reverse complement strand
TCCCGGATGATTATGCTTCTGAGGATGTGGCAGGCAAGGACGCGGTCTTTGACACTACGATCAACTATATCAGCGAGGCGGAAATTCCGGAGCTGACCGATGAGTTTGTCAAGGAGAATCTGGAAGAGGCGTACGGATATACTTCTGTGGACGACATGAAGGAGAAGATCCGCACCAACATGGAGAATAACAACAAGTACGATTATATCTGGAACTATATGATGGATAATTCCACATTTGAGGAGATTCCGGAAGAACTGGTGAATCCGCAGGTGGATGTGGTGATCGACGGAATGGAAGCCAGCCTGTCTCTGCAGGGAGCAACGCTGGAGGATTACATTGCCAGCAGCGGATACGAGGATGAGGAAGCGATGCGGGAAACGTATTACGCGGACTGTGAGAATATGGTCAAGACCTATCTGATCGCGGACCAGGTGGCAAAAGAGCAGGGGCTGGCGGCGACCGACGAGGAAGTGACCGCTTTCTTTAAAGAGTTTTACAATACGGATAATTTCGACAGCTATGTGGACTATTACACAAGACCATATATCAACCGTACCGTGCTGAACAATATGGTGACGGAGAAGCTGGCGGATATGGCGCAGGTAGGATAAGAAGAGCAGGAGGCAGCAGATGAAAGATTTAAAAAGTTTGAACCGTGTATTATTGAAGCTCAGCGGCGAGGCGCTGGCGGGAGAGAAGAAGACAGGTTTTGACGAGGCGACGGTGCTGGATGTGGCAAGACAGGTAAAACAGGTCGTGGACGCCGGCGTGCAGGTTGCCATCGTCATCGGCGGCGGCAATTTCTGGAGAGGCCGGACCAGCGAGAATATGGACCGGACCAGGGCGGACCAGATTGGGATGCTGGCCACGGTCATGAACTGTATCTATGTGGCGGATATGTTCCGTCATGTGGGTATGAATACGAAGGTATATACTCCATTTGCCTGCGGAGCGTTCACGGAACTGTTTTCCAAAGACAATGCGGTGGCGGAGCTGGAGAAGGGTACGGTGACCTTCTTTGCCGGAGGCACGGGACATCCGTATTTTTCTACGGATACGGCCACAGCGCTGCGGGCCATTGAGATCGGGGCGGACGCCATCCTTCTGGCAAAGGCCATCGACGGCGTCTATGACAGCGATCCGAAGGTGAATCCGGATGCTGTGAAGTACGATGAGATCTCTCTGGATGAGGTTCTTGCAAAGAAGCTGGGCGTCATCGATCTGACTGCCACCATCATGTGTCTGGAGAATAAGATGCCGCTGATGATCTTTGGCCTGAATGAGAAAGACAGTATTGCGGCGGCCATGGACGGCCGTTTCAACGGAACATATGTGACTGTTTAGGCAGGCACGGATCTGGTGCTGTTGTATTGCCCGGGTCACGCACGGACTGCGTGGCTGCGGGCCTGTGATTCCGTCGGCGATTTGGTGTAAAAAGTTGGAAAATCGTTGACAAAACAGTGCGATTGATGTAAATTATGTGTATAGTAAAGGTCACATTTCTTATGACATTGTGCATAGGATACGGACCCAGATTGAAGAACAGGATGCAGGAGGTTACGATATGATAGAGAAGTATACGGAGAAGATGCAGAAGTCCGTGGATAATCTGGAGAAAGAATATAATTCTATCCGGGCAGGAAGAGCGAACCCGCATGTACTCGACCGGATCAAGGTGGACTATTACGGTACGCCGACGCCGCTGCAGCAGGTGGGCAACATCACCGTGCCGGAGCCGCGTATTCTTTGTATCCAGCCGTGGGAGACTTCTCTTCTCAAGACCATTGAGAAGGCGATTCAGCAGTCTGATGTGGGAATTCATCCGACCAACGACGGCAAGGTGATCCGTCTGGTGTTCCCGGAACTCACGGAAGAGCACAGAAAAGAGCTCGTCAAGGATGTGAAGAAGAAGGCCGAGGGCGCCAAGGTTGCCATCCGCAACATCAGAAGAGACGCCAATGATTTCCTGAAGAAGGCGAACAAGAACGGCGATATCACGGAAGATGAACTGAAGACAGAGCAGAACAAGGTTCAGAAAGAGACCGATAAGTACATTAAAGTTGTTGACGAAGCGATGGATAAGAAGTCACAGGAGATTCTGACAGTGTAAGGGTTATCTGCTGCAGTCCTTGTTTTGAGCATATGGATGGAGAAAGATTTTTCGAAAACCAGGCAGCCGGGATGACTGGCTTCCTGGTTTTTTGGATATACGGAGGAAAGGATCATGGAAAAAGAACTGAACGGAAAGGTGTGTCAGATTCCGGAGCATGTGGCGATCATTCTCGACGGCAACGGCCGCTGGGCGAAGAAGCGTCTCATGCCGCGGAATATGGGACATTCACAGGGAGCCAAGGTGGTGGAACAGATTTGTGAGGACGCCTGGGATCTGGGCATCAAGTATCTGACGGTCTACGCCTTCTCCACGGAGAACTGGAACCGCCCGGAGAAGGAGGTCCGCGCTCTCATGAAGCTGCTGCGCCGCTATCTGGTGGACTGTATTGAGCGGACCAGCAAGAACAACATGAGGGTCCGGGTCATCGGGGAGAAGTCCCGGCTGGCCGACGATATCCGGGAGGCCATTGAGGAGCTGGAGCGGGTATCTGCCGGCAATACGGGACTGAACTTTACGATCGCCCTCAATTACGGCAGCCGGGATGAGATGGTGCGCGCCATGCGCCGGATGGCGGCCGACTGCTGCGCCGGTTCTCTGCAGCCGGAGGAGATCACAGAGGAGGTGTTTACATCTTATCTGGATACCAGAGAGCTGCCGGACCCGGATCTGATGATCCGCACCAGCGGGGAGCAGCGGCTGTCCAACTGGCTTTTGTGGCAGCTGGCATACACGGAGTTTTATTTTACAGATGTGCTCTGGCCGGATTTCAATAAGAAGGAATTAATACGGGCCATCGAGTACTATAATACAAGAGAGAGAAGATTCGGAGGCATCTGACGGAGAGGAGAGTTATGTTTAAGCAGAGGTTGATCAGCGGGATCATTCTTGTCATCATCGCGTTTGTGACGCTGTATTACGGCGGTATGCTCACATTTCTCGTGACGGCGGGAATATCCCTCGTTGGAATGTACGAATTGCTGCGGGTGATTCATATCGAAAAGTCGGCGCTGAGCGTGACGGCGTATTCTGGTGCGATACTTTATTACATCCTGCTTCTTCTGAATCTGGACCAGTATATTCTGCCGCTGATGCTGCTGATTCTTGTCATGCTGTTTTCGGTCTACGTATTTACTTTTCCAAAATACGAGATATCCGGCGTGGCCATCACATTTTTTTCAATATTTTATGTCACAGTAATGCTGTCATGCATTTATCGGATCCGGGTTCTGGAGGACGGCGCTTACATGATCGTTCTTGTATTCCTAAGTGCCTGGGGTAATGATACGCTGGCGTACTGTGCCGGACGTCTTTTCGGGAAGCATAAGATGTCGCCGGTGCTGAGCCCGAAGAAGACCATAGAGGGCGCCGTGGGCGGCGTCATCGGCGCGGGACTTCTGGGATTTTTGTACGGTCTCATTGCCAGACATTTTATTACGGCTTCCTTTGATCTGACCGTAGTGTTTGCGGTGGTCTGCGCCGTGGGAGGACTGATCAGCATCGTGGGCGATCTGGGCGCCTCCGCCATCAAGCGCAACTATGAGATCAAGGATTACAGCAACCTGATCCCGGGTCACGGCGGGATTCTGGACCGGTTTGACAGCATCATATTTACGGCGCCGATCATATATTATTTACTGGTGCTGGTGGTAGGTCTGGCGTGAGGAACGGATACGCCATCCCCCAGCCTATGGCAGAATGGAGATGACTATGAAGAAGATAGCAATACTGGGCTCCACGGGCTCCATCGGGACACAGACCCTGGAGGTTGTGCGGGAGCATAGAGAAGAACTGTGTGTCACGGCGCTGGCCGCCGGACGCAATAAGGCAAGGCTGATGGCACAGATCGAGGAGTTTCATCCGTCTCTGGTCAGTCTGGCCGATGAGAAGCTGGCTCTGGAACTGGAGAAGGAGCTGGCCGGAAGCGGTGTTACCGTTCTTTCCGGCATGGAAGGTCTCGTGGCAGTGGCAGGACAGGACGAGAGCGACGTGGTCGTGACCGCCGTGGTGGGTATGATGGGAATCCTGCCGACCATGGAAGCCATCAAAAAGGGCAAGGATATCGCCCTGGCCAACAAGGAGACCCTGGTGACAGCCGGACATCTGATCATTCCGATGGCGAAGCAGTACGGTGTGTCCATCCTTCCGGTGGACAGCGAACATTCCGCCATCTTTCAGTGCCTGCAGGGGAACCGCAGACAGGATGTGGATAAGATCCTGCTGACGGCCTCCGGCGGACCGTTCCGCGGCAGGACGCTTGCAGATCTCTCCAAAGTAACGCTGGAAGATGCGCTGAAGCATCCGAACTGGTCCATGGGACGGAAGATCACCATCGACTCTTCCACCATGGTCAACAAGGGACTGGAGGTCATGGAGGCCCGCTGGCTTTTCGATGTGGATTATGATCAGATCGAGGTGGTGGTGCAGCCGCAGAGTATCATTCATTCCATGGTACAGTTTGTGGACGGCGCTATTTTGGCTCAGCTGGGTACGCCGGATATGAAGGTGCCGATTGAGTATGCGCTCTTTTACCCGGAGAGACGGGGCCTGCAGGGAGACCGGCTGGATTTCGGAGCTTTGAAGAGCATCACTTTTGAGAAGCCGGATTACGAGGTGTTCCGGGGACTTTCTCTGGCGCTGACAGCCGGAAAGACCGGGGGAACCATGCCGACGGTATTCAATGCCGCCAATGAGAAGGCGGTGGCGAAGTTTTTAAACCGGGAGATCGGTTACATGGATATCATCCGGCTTATTGAGAAATGCATGAACGCCCATCAGGTACAGGAGAACCCTTCTCTGGAGGAGATCCTGGCTACGGAGCAGTGGGTGTATTCCTATATCGGATAAGAGACAGACATAAAGTAAGAAAGGATGACACATGTTACGAATTATTCTGGCGATACTGATTTTCAGTATTATCATCATCATACATGAGTTGGGACATTTTCTTCTGGCGAAGAAGAACGGCATCTGTGTGGAAGAGTTCGCCATCGGAATCGGGCCGACGTTGTTCGGCATCCGGAAGGGAGAGACGAAGTATTCCATCAAGTGCCTGCCCTTCGGCGGCTGCTGTGTGATGTTGGGCGAGGACGGGGAGAGCAGTGATCCGAGAGCGTTCGGGAGCAAGTCGCCGCTGGCCCGCTTTTCCGTCATATTTGCCGGTCCGTTTTTTAATTTTATTCTGGCGTTTGTGCTGGCTCTGTTTGTGGTGGGCTTTGGCGGCTCGGACCCGGCGGTGGTCGGCACGGTGGAACCGGGAAGCGCCGCTTATGAGGCGGGGCTGCAGGAGGGAGACCGCATCGTGAGACTGGATCACTCCCATATCTATAATTTCCGGGAGATCAGCCTCTATAATTTCATGAACACAGACCGACCGGAGGTGGATGTCACCTATGTGAGAGATGGTGAGGAGCATACGGTGGAGGTGGACCGTCATCTGGAGGACGGTTCCTACCTGCTGGGCATCACCATGACGGACAACACGAAGGTGGGAGTGCTTGGTACGCTTAAGTACAGTCTTCTGGAAGTGCGCTACCAGATCAAGTCCACCTTCCTCAGTCTCAAGTACCTGATCAGCGGCAGAGCGTCCATGAACGATATGTCGGGACCGGTGGGCATTGTCAACATGATCGGCAATACCTACGAGGAATCCATCATTTACGGTATCGGCGCGGCGGCGCTGAGCCTCACGAGCTTTGCCATACTTTTGAGCGCCAATCTGGGCGTCATGAACCTGTTGCCTCTGCCGGCTCTGGATGGCGGGCGACTGCTCTTTATCATCATTGAGATGATACGGAGGAAGAAGGTGGACCCGGAGAAAGAGGGCATGGTGCATTTCGCGGGACTGGTCCTTCTGCTGGCGTTCATGGTATTTATCATGGCCAATGATATCCGGAATATTTTTATCGGATAATAGAACACATAAAGATAAGACTGCTGCAAAAGCGAACAGGATCACATCCTTTTTGGCGGGCGGCTCATGCCCCCGCCGTTTACATAAAAAGAGGAATCCGTCATTTGTGCGGCAGTCTTTTCTTCTGGGGCGGGAGATACTGCTGCGGAAGGAGGAACCGTGTTTTTCATGCATGGCAGTCGCTGCATTTACTGAGCATGGCGAGCGGTTGTCACATTTGCGGAGCATGAAGGAACAGCCATCACATTTGCAGAGAGTGAAAGAGCATTACATTTACAGAAATAATATAAGAAATGTATATAAAAAGGAAGTATACAGAGGAGGGAAAACATGTATCGAGACAAGACAAAGGTAATCGCGATCGGGAACCGGGTCATCGGTGGGGGCAATCCCATTCTGATCCAGTCCATGACCAACACAAAGACGGAAGATGTGGAAGCGACGGTGGCGCAGATTCACGCGCTGGAGAAGGCGGGCTGCGAGATCGTCCGTTCCACGGTGCCGACTCCGGAGGCGGCAAAGGCGCTGGGACAGATCAAAAAGCAGATTCACATCCCGATCGTGGCGGATATCCATTTTGATTACCGGATGGCCATCGCGGCCATTGAGAATGGGGCGGACAAGATCCGCATCAATCCGGGCAATATCGGTTCCGCCGAGAAGGTGCAGGCGGTGGTGGATAAGGCGAAAGAGTACGGTGTGCCAATCCGCGTCGGTGTCAACAGCGGTTCTCTGGAGAAGGATCTCATTGAAAAATATGGAAGAGTGACGGCGGAAGGGCTGGTGGAGAGCGCGCTGGATAAGGTGAAGATGATTGAGGACATGGGCTATGACAATCTGGTGGTGAGTATCAAGTCTTCTGATGTACTCATGTGTGTAAAAGCCCATGAATTGCTGGCGCCGCAGTGCCCGTATCCGCTCCATGTGGGCATCACTGAGGCGGGAACCGTGTATTCCGGCAACATCAAGTCTGCGTTGGGACTGGGTATCATCCTCCACGAGGGTATCGGTGATACGATCCGGGTATCTCTGACCGGCGATCCGGTCAACGAGATCGCCTCTGCCAAGCAGATTCTCAGGACACTGGGACTTCGGAAAGGCGGCATTGAGGTCGTGTCCTGTCCGACCTGCGGACGGACGAATATCGATCTGATCTCGCTGGCCAACGAGGTGGAGAAGATGGTGACGGAGTTTGATCATCTGAATATCAAGGTGGCTGTCATGGGCTGCGTGGTCAACGGACCGGGAGAAGCCAGAGAGGCGGACATCGGCATTGCCGGCGGCGTGGGGGAAGGTCTTCTCATCAAAAAGGGGAAGATCGTGCGGAAGGTTCCGGAGGAGGAACTGTTATCCACCCTGCGGGATGAACTGGTCAACTGGAAGTAACACGGACGGGAGACAGGAGAAAAAATATGGCATTGAGAATCATTGCGGGCAGCAGCGGCCAGGGCAAGACGGAAATGGTCCTGAAGGAGGCCGTCCGTCTGTCCGGAGAGAATCCAAAACAGAATTGTTATATCATCGTTCCGGAACAGTTCAGTCTGGAAATGCAGCGGAAGCTGGTGGAGGCACATCCTCTTCACGGATATTTTAATATTGATGTGCTGAGCTTTTACCGGCTTGCCTACCGGATTTTTGACGAGTGCGGCTATCAGCCGAAGGATATTCTGGAGGATCTGGGCGTGTCGCTGGTGCTGCGCAAGATTCTGGCGGAGCATGAGGAGGAATTTCCTTTTTTTCGGAGAAATATCCGGAAGGCGGGCTTTGTGGATGAATTAAAGTCTGTCCTCATCGAATGTATCGGCTACGGCGTGACCGGGCAGCAGCTGCAGGCGGTGGAGGAAGGGCTTTCGGAGCATCCGGGTCTGAAAGAGAAATGCCAGGAGCTGGGGACGATCTTCACCTATTTTGATCAGGAGATATCCAGCCGTTTTATGGTGGCGGAGCAGATTCTGGATGTGGTGAGCAATCTGGTTCCCTCCTCGGACATGCTTCGGGACGGCGTCTTCTTTTTTGACGGCTTTACGGGATTTACGCCGGTACAGCTTAAGTTCCTGCGGGAACTGTTAAAGGTATCTTCGCAGGTAAATGTATCGGTGACCATGGAAGACGAACCGTTTTCCCGGGGAGCGGGTGAGACGGCGGACGGAAGAACGGGAGCCGGTTCCCGGTCCGGGCGCGGCGGCGAACTGTTTCATTTCAGCGGGCAGACGGTGCGCACACTGGCGCAGATCTGCCGGGAAGCCGGAGTCGCCATGGAGGAGCCGGTGTGGCTGGCGCAGGAGAACCCGCCCCGGTTTGAGAACGAGGAGCTTGTGTTTCTGGAGCGACATCTGCTCCGCGCGGACCGGAAGTGTTTTGAAGGAGAACCGGCTCATCTTCATCTGACGGCCTGCCGCAACCCGGACGGGGAAGCGGAATATATTCTCCACGAGATTGAGCGGATGATTCGCACAGAAGGGTACCGTTACCGGGATTTCGCTATTCTGACAGGAAATGTGGAGGGATATGCCTCGGCTTTTCAGAGGAAGGCGGAGATTCTGCATACCCCGCTTTTTGTGGATACGAAGAGAAGTGTTTCTTATCATCCCGGGGTGGAGACTCTGCGGGCTCTCCTTCATCTGGCAGCGGCAGACTATTCCTATGAGAGCGTCTTCCGGTATCTGAAGTCGGGAATGTCTGATTTTACGGACGAGGAGACGGACACGTTGGAGAACTATGTGATCTGGGCGGGCATTCGCGGATACTCCATGTGGAAGAACCCGTTTGTGCGGCGGATGAGCCGTATCGAAGAGAAGAAAGGGGAGCGTCTGCAGGTTCTCAGGGAGAAGCTTTTGTCGGAGACGGCGGCGTGTACGCAGACTCTCCGGGAGAAACAGACCTGTGTCCGGGATAAGATGGAAGCGCTCTATGACGCCATGTGCCGTCTGCGCTATCATGAGAAGCTGATCCGGCTGGCCGAACTGGCAGAGCAGGAGGGCGATTACGTGCGGGGAAAGGAGTACCGTCAGCTGTTTGAACTGCTCCTTTCGCTGCTGGATAAGATTGTAGGGATATTCGGGGAGGAGAAGCTTCCGGTGGAGGAGCTGACCGCCATCCTGGACGCCGGATTTGACAGTCTGAAACTGGGCACGCCGCCTCTGTCCATGGACGCGCTGATTCTGGGAGATCTCAAACGAACCCGTCTGTCGGACGTGAAGGTATTATTTATTGCCGGTATGAACGACGGGCAGATTCCGCCGGCGCTGGAAGACGGCGGAATGATCAGCGACGATGAGAAACAGGTGCTGAGTGAACAGGGGATTCAGCTCTCCCTCTGCCTCGAAGAACAGTCTCTGGAGGATGAATTTTACATGTATCTGGCTCTCACAAAACCGGGGCGGGAACTGTTTTTTACGTATGCCTTGCTGGACGGTGGGGGGACGGCCATTCATCCGTCTCCGCTGTTAAAGGAATGTCTGCGGCTTTTCCCTGCTCTGAAAGAGGAGAGTTATCCCGGCAGCGCGCGCCGCTATTATTTTAACGCGGAGGACAGCAGAGAACTGCTCATTGAGGGGCTGCAGGCCCTCCGGGAAGGGAGAGAGACTTCCCGGGCGTTCCGTCTTCTTCTGCGGTACTGGTATGAGAAGGAGGAACTGCGCAAACCGCTGCTGGCACTCTGGTCCGGCAGTTGCAGGGGCGCGGATGGATCGCTTCCCGCCCCGCTGATGCAGGAGCTGTTCGGACGGGAGCTGAAAGGAAGCGTGACCCGGCTGGAGCGGTTCGCGGCGTGTCCGTATCAATATTATTGTACGTACGGGCTGGAGCTTCGGGAACGGGAAGAGTATACGGTACGGCCGGTGGATTTGGGGAATCTCTTCCATCAGGCGCTGGAACTTTTCTCCCGAAGACTCCGGGAGTCCGACTACCACTGGAAGGATATTCCGGAAAATGTGGCGGATGACTGGGTTCTCTCCGCCGTGAAGACGGCAGTGGGAGGAGACACCGGGGAGGTACTGCACAGTTCCGCCAGAAATGCCTATAAGGTACAGGTGGTGGAGCGGATTCTGCGGAGGACTGTGCGGGTGCTTCGGATGCATCTGATGCACAGCCAGATGGAGCCGGACCGGTTTGAGCTGCATTTTGGCCGGACGGACAAGCTGGAAGCAGTGCACCTGCCGTTAAAGGACGGCAGCCGGATGCAGCTGGAAGGCTTCATCGACCGGGTGGACGTCTGTGAGGAAGAAGACCGGATCCTGCTGCGGATCATCGATTATAAATCCGGGGTGGAGACCTTTGATATCAACGACCTTTACCATGGGCTGCAGATGCAGCTGGTCATCTATATGAATGTAGCGCAGGAGATCTACGGGAAAGAGAGCGGCCGGGAGGCCGTGCCTGCGGGGATGTTTTACTATAATCTGAAAGACCCGATCTTTAAGGCGGAAGGCGGAGAGGAGGCGGCCCGGAGAAGTTTTCGCATGTCCGGTTACGCCAACAGCGACAGGGATATCTTAAGTAAGCTGGAAGAGGGGCAGGAGAATTTTCTCTCCGCCTCCGTGCGCCTGACCAAGAAGGGAGAGCCTTACAAAAACGCGGCGGTGCTGGATACGGAAGATTTTTATGCCATCGGACGATACATGCGCCGCAAGATCACGGAGATGGGCGAGGCCATCTATGACGGAAAGATTCCGGTCAGCCCGTATAAGAATGAAAAGGGAACGGCCTGTGACTATTGTCCGTACAGTTCGGTCTGCGGCTTTGATCCCCGGCTGGAAGGATACGACTACCGGGATTTTAAGAAGCAGTCCACGGAGGAAGTGCTGGACGCCATCCGCAGAGAGGCTTCGGATACCGGAACACATTTGCCCCAGGGAAGGGCAGAGCAGGAAGAAGGGCAGGTGGACTAAATGAATTTTACAAAAGAACAGGAACAGGCGGTCCGCCTGCGGGACTGCGATATTCTG
The DNA here is from genome assembly GCA_019114885.1 of Candidatus Anaerobutyricum stercoripullorum. Taxonomy (GTDB): domain Bacteria; phylum Bacillota; class Clostridia; order Lachnospirales; family Lachnospiraceae; genus Anaerobutyricum; species Anaerobutyricum stercoripullorum. Next base: position 2,074 of record DXEQ01000176.1, on the reverse strand, counting down.
GTGTCCGCCGGGGCCGGAGCCGGAAAGACGAGGGTGCTGGTCAGTCGCATGGCGGAGATGATCCTGGATGAAGAGCATCCTCTTTCGGTGAATGATTTTCTGGTGATGACATTTACCAACGCGGCGGCGGAGGAGATGCGGGAGAGAATCACGGCAGAGCTGGATCTTCGTCTGGAAAAGGAACCGCAGAACCGGCGGCTGCGGCGGCAGGTCCGTCTTATGAAACATGCGGATATCTCCACGGTGCACAGTTTCTGCAACCGACTGATCCGCACCCATTTCAACGAGGCAGGTATCGACCCGTCCTTCCGGATCGGGGAGGAGGGCGAACTGTTTTTGCTGCGGCAAAAGGCGATGGAGGATGTGCTGGAAGAGGCCTACGAGAGCGGGAGAGAGTCATTTCGCCGTTTTGTGGAGGCTTACGCGCCGGGAAAAAATGACCGGATGATTGAGAATCTGATCGAGGAAATGTACCGGTTCTCCAGAGGTTTTCCGGACCGGGACCAGTGGCTGATTGCGGTGCGAGAGGAGGAGCGTCTTCTGGAGTCGCCGGAGACGGTGACGAAGAGCCGGGCCTTCCTTACGCTGTCTGCCAGAGTGCGGGGTGTGCTGGAAGCACTGCTGGCGGAGGTGGAAGCCGGGCTGGATCTGTTTTGCGGCGCGCCGGAATCAGAGAGGTTTGACGCGCTGTTGACAGAAGATGCGGAGAAGATTCAGGCGCTGTTGGAGGAAGAAGACTTCGACGCGCTCTGCGAAGCTTTTGCCGGCCTGAAGCTGGCCAATCTGCCAAGAGCCAACAAGAAAGAAAAGGAATGGCCGTATCTGGAAGAAGCGCAGGCGCTTCATAAGACGGTGCGGGAGGAATTACAGCAGATCAGACAGGATTATTTTCTTTATGATCTTAGAGAGCTCTGCCGGGAGAACCGGGAGCTTTCCGGCTGTTTTGAGGAACTGATCACACTTTCCGGCCGCTACGAGGAACTGTATTTTCAGTCCAAGAAGGACCGGAATGTCTATGATTTTGACGATCTGGAACACATTGCCCTGTCTCTCCTGGTGGAGTCCTACGGGGAAGACGGGCAGCCGACGCCATCCGCTGTGGCAAAGGAACTCTCAGAAAAATATAAAGCGGTATTTGTGGACGAATATCAGGATACCAACCTGGTGCAGGAGACGATACTCAATACAATCTGCCGGGAAGGGAATAATAACCTGTTCGTGGTGGGAGATGTGAAGCAGAGTATCTACCGGTTCCGGCAGGCGAGACCGGATCTGTTTTTGTCCCGCTACGACCGGTATCATAAAACGGAAGAGGCGGCCGCCGGCGGCCTGCCGACCGAGAGTCAGGAGAACCCGGCCGCCGGTCAGCCGGCCGGCGTCCGTGTGGAGCTGCGCGACAATTTCCGGAGTGTGCCGGGGGTGCTCGGCCTTTGTAATCTGGTCTTTTCGCGTCTGATGGACCGGCAGTTCGGCGGCGTGGATTACACGGAAGATATTGCCCTGCGCCCCGGGAAGGGCGGTCCCATGGAACAGGAAAAGGAAGAGTCGGAGATGCTTCTGCTCATCGAGGACGCCGAGAAGGATAATCTGGCGATGGAGGTCCATTCGGTGGAGGCGGAGACGGCCATGATCGCCCGTCGGATCCGGGGGTTGCTGGAAGAAGGCTACGGGTATGGAGATATGGTTATCCTCCTTCGTTCCGACGCCGGGCGGGCGGAAGTTATGGCGGAGTTTCTCACCGCAGCCGGTATCCCGGCAGTGTGCGAGAGCCGGACCGGCTATTTTCAGACGAGGGAAGTACAGCTTGTCTTAAATTATCTGGCCATCGTGGATAACGTGTATCAGGATATCCCCATGGCCTCGGTGCTGCTTTCTTCCATCGGCGGCCTGACGGAAGAAGAACTGGCCAGACTTCGGGTCCTCACCTCTGCCCCGACCCGGCAGGAGTACGCATTTTTTGATTTGATCGAGATCTATCTGGCAGAGGGAAAAGACGAGGGGTTAAGAGAGAAACTGGACCGCTTCGTGGAGCAGCTTCTGTACTTCAGGAGAAAGAAAAAGGAGATGCCGCTCC
>DXEQ01000175.1 GCA_019114885.1 Candidatus Anaerobutyricum stercoripullorum | reverse complement strand
GTCAAAATTATAGGAACCGCCATAGCTGTCATTCTCTTCATCGGAGCTGTCCGCTTCGTCATCTTCGCCATAGGAATCCTCGTCGGAACTGTCCGCTTCATCCTCGTCACCGTAGGAATCCTCGTCGGAAGAGTCCTCCTCATCGTCACTGTAGGATTCCTCTTCCTCATCATAGGAGGAATCGTCCTCTCCGTACGTATCTTCATCCGGGTCGTCAGAAACGGTACTGTCGCCACCGCCCACATCGGTACTGTCCGTACCGATGTATACCTGAATATCTCCGCCGGTATCAATCTCGCCCACTTCAATGTCCGCGTCAGGGAAATAGGTGAGCAAGTCTTCTCCCATGCCCTCCTCCGTGACAACGATCCGCGTGGTGGACAGAGGTCCCTCATCCTGGTAGGAATCCACCAGACTGATGGTGTATCCTTCTGTTTCCAGATAAGACTCCCACTCACCGGCAAGTCCTGCCACATAAGCGGAGTTATAAAGTTCAATGGAATACTCGCGGGAATCGGCTGCCGAAGCGCTGCCGCTTCCTGTCTGTTCGTCATCATCCGCGCTCTGACTGCCGCCGTCACTCTTTTCGGCCTGCTGAGCCAGGGTGGACACCTGCAGCTGCACCATCTGAGAATCCACGGTAAACACGCCGTTGGCCTCAGAGCCCTGCATAATGCGGATGGTCATATTATCAGGGTCCAGCTTCTCAAAGAACTGTTCTTTGTCTGCCAGATCTCTTCCGTCTCCGGACTGCGCCAGATTGGAATACTTCTTAAATACAGCGCTGCCGTCATTCTCCTCAAAGAGTCTGGTAAAGAACGACTGCAGATAAACGTTGGTCCTCTCCAGACGGTTGGACTCCTCCGTCTCCGTTCCGTCCAGATAAGTGAGCAGAGCGATCGCCTCATCGCTGTCCATCTCCGTCGTGCCTCCCTCAATCACCTGCAGCACGCCATCGCTGTTCCGGTAGGAGATGTCATCATCCACCTGATACGGCACCTCGTCCGCCATGGCGAGGAAGTCCTCAAAATCTCTCTGGGTCATCACATCGTAACCGTCCATCGTCAGACCGGTCACCTCTTCCATGATATCTGTGATCATGGAATATTTCTCCTCACCGAAAGCGCGGGCCACATCGATCAGATTGACCGTATTCTTTGCCTCCGGCATCTCGCGCTGCACATCGTCCAACAGCTTCTGACTCACCGTCACCTGCGCGTTGGTCGGGATGAGCAGGATATCCAGGATATTGGTCTCTGTGTTCAGCATATTCAGCGCCATATACTCTCTGCCGCTGTCCGTGCTGTCCACAAAAAAGAGCGTGCTCTCCATATTCGTCTCGTCAATCTCCGGTTCCTGTACCTCGCCGGCGCCGGTATTGGTTATATTACTGCCGCTTCCTGCCAGCTTACGCACATCGTAGAAACTTCCGGTCAGGTAGTAATTCACACCCTCGAAGGATGCAAAGGCGATCAATACCATCAATACCAGAACCACGATCACTTTAAGAAGGAAGGAGAAGATTCTTACAATCAAGTTTGGCTTTTCCATCATAGCCCTCCTATTATTCGATTTTATCTGTTAAGTATAGCAAACTTCCATTTCCATTTCAAGTTATGTCATAAAATTGAAATAGAAATGGAAAATTGTTATGAATCCGTTTATAATCTCAGATAGCGGCACATGGACTGTGTCAGCCTGTGCGGAAGAATGAATCTCTTCCTGCCGTGCTGCACGGCACCGCCCATCTTAAGTCAAAAAAAGGAGACAATATTCATGAAAACAGCAGTGATCACCGGTGCCTCCAGAGGCATCGGATATGCCACGGCAACACTTCTCGCCAACCGCGGCTGGAATCTTGTCATAAACGGCGGACATAACAAAGCGGCTCTGGAAGAGGCCGCAGAGACACTGGGCAAAAACGCTTGTGTGCAGACATATTACGGGGACCTTTCTCTGGAAGAACACGGCAGCGGCCTGATTGCCTGTGCCATCGATACTTTCGGACACATCGATCTGCTCATCAACAACGCCGGCGTCTCCCATATCGGCCTTCTGTCTGACATGAGCGCCGCACAATGGCACCGCGTCATGCAGACCAATCTGGACTCCGTCTTTTTTACCTGCCGGGCCGCAATCCCCTTCATGGTGCGCCGCCAGCAGGGAAGGATCCTCAATATCTCTTCCGTGTGGGGCGAGGTGGGTGCTTCCTGCGAAGCGGCTTACTCCGCCTCCAAGGGCGCAATCAACGCCCTCACCCGGGCTCTGGCCAAAGAACTTGCTCCGTCCCATATCGCCGTCAATGCCATCAGCTTCGGTGTGATCGACACGGATATGAACCGATGTTTTGACGAAGCGGAACGGCAGGCGCTTGCCGACGAGATCCCATGCGGACGCTTCGCGTCACCGGAAGAAGCCGCTGCCTTCTGCTGCCAGATTGCCGAATCCCCGGAATATCTGACCGGACAGGTCCTGCGATTTGACGGCGGCTGGATCTGAGAGGCTCTCTTTTTGACGGCGGCCGGCCTCCTGTCTGCCGCCGTCCTTCTTGGCAGTCGTCTTTGAAGGTCCTGCCGTCTTATCTTCTGTCCGGAATCTCCGTGGTCTCCCGCAGCCACTGCCTCTCCTCTTCCGAAAGATGCGGGGCAAGGCTCTCATACACTTTCTGATGATATGCGGCAAGCCAACGAAGCTCTTTCTCAGATAACGCGTCCCACAGGATGGCGTCCCGGTCAAACGGCACCATGGTGAGAGGCTCAAAGCCTAAGAAAGTACCATAACTGTTTGTCTGCTTTGCGGCGCAGACCAGAAGATTCTCCAGTCGAACGCCGAACTTTCCTTCCAGGTAGATGCCCGGCTCGTCGGAAGTGATCATTCCTTCCTTCATCACATGGTCGCCGCCGCGGACAGCGGACGGACGAAAACGAAAGCTGTTCGGTCCCTCATGCACACTCAGCAGATAACCGACACCATGTCCGGTTCCATGATTATAATCAAGTCCCCTCTCCCAGAGAGGGGTTCTTGCCAGCACATCGAGACTCACACCGGCCGCCCCCTGCAAAAAAACAGCGTCCGCCAGACGGATATGCGCCTTCAGGACGGTGGTATACATCTCTTTTTGTTCTTCAGTCAGAGGTCCCAGCGCGATGGTCCTCGTGATATCCGTCGTCCCTTCCATATAGTGTCCCCCGGTATCTGCCAGAAGAAATCCTTCCGGCTCCAGAAGAACGTCGGAAGTCTCATCCGCGCTGTAATGAACGATGGCTCCGTGAGGTCCGTAGGCCAGAATCGGATAAAAACTCGGTTCCAGATAGTCCTCCTGCTCCCGCCGGAACATTTCAAGCCGGGCGGCAGCACTCATCTCCGTGATCTCTTCCCGCCCCACCCGGGTCTTCAGCCAGTAAATAAACCGGGTCACGGCAATCCCGTCTTTGATGTGCGCCGCTTTTTCATTGGCAACCTCCACCGGATTCTTCACCGCTTTTAAGAGAAGGGTCGGATTCTCCCCGTCCAGTACAACGACGTCCGGAGCAATCCGGCTTATCAGCGCGTCGTTGACATGATTCTCATCACAGAGAAGACGGACGCCTCCCGGCAGACGGCTCACATCCTCATAGATCTGTCCGTACTCCCGCAAAACAACGCCCGCTTCCTGAAGGTCTGTCTGCACCGGCTCCGGCACCGCTTCCCTTTGCACATACCAGAACACCTGGTCCCGGCCCATCATAAGATAAGACAAAACCACCGGCGTGCAGGCCACATCATTGCCGCGCACATTGAGCAGCCAGCAGATATCTTCCAGGGACGCCAGCAGAAACCAGTCTGCCTTTTTCTTATGAAGAATCTGTCTGACCTCTGCCAGTTTGTCTTTCACACCAATTCCGGCATACCGCTCCGCCAGCGGCCAGACCGGTTCTTTTGAGAGCGCCGGCCGATCCGGCCAGACGTCGCCCACCAGATCTAAATCGTTGCGAATCCGAACTCCTTTTTGTTCCAGCCTCTCTCTCAGCTTCCGGGCATAGCCTGCCATGACGCAGCGCCCGTCAAACCCCAGCGTCTGTCCGTCAGCCAGCTGTTCCACCAGGTAATCTTCCAGATCAGGGACACCCGGCTGGCCGGAACGAAACAGGGTGATGCCGCTTCCGGCAAGCTGCGTCTCCGCCTGCAGAAAATATCTTCCATCCGTCCACAGACCGGCGCAGTCCTTCCTCACCAGCAGCGTACCGGCAGAGCCGGTAAAGCCGGAAATGTATTCCCGGCTTTTAAAATAATCTCCCACGTACTCTGAACCGTGAAAGTCATCTGTCATGATCAGATACGCATTGACACTCTCCTTCTGCATTCTCTCTCGCAGGCAGCAAAGTTCTTCGCGCATTATGCCTCTTCCTTCCCGGTCTGATAGCCATCCGGATTCATGGACTGCCAGTGATAGGAATCCCGGCACATCTCCTCGATACCATACTTTGCTTCCCATCCCAGCTCAGTCTTAGCCTTAGTCGGATCAGAATAGCAGGTGGCGATATCGCCGGCTCTTCTCGGCTTGATCTCATACGGAATCTCCTTGCCGCATGCCTTGCCGTACGCTTTTACCACATCGAGCACGCTGTATCCCTGTCCCGTACCCAGATTGTAAATGGAAACGCCCGGCTTCATGTGCTGGAGTGCTTTTACATGACCTGCGGCCAGATCCACCACATGGATGTAATCTCTCACACCGGTGCCGTCCGGGGTATCGTAATCGTTGCCGAAGACACCGAGCTTCTCCAGCTTGCCGACAGCTACTCTGGCGATGTACGGCACCAGATTGTTCGGGATACCCTTCGGATCCTCGCCGATCAGTCCTGAACTGTGGGCGCCGATCGGGTTAAAGTAACGAAGCAGTGTCACATTCCACTCCGGATCGCTCACCTGAATATCCGTCAGAATCTGCTCGATCATGGACTTGGTCTGTCCATACGGGTTGGTGATCACGCCCTTCGGGCAGTCTTCGGTGATCGGCACGAAGGCTGGATCGCCGTAAACGGTGGCGGAAGAGCTGAACACGATCTTCTTGCAGTCATAGCGGCGCATCACATCACAGAGGATGAGGGTGCCGGTGATATTGTTATGATAATATTCGATTGGTTTCTCCACGGACTCTCCCACTGCCTTGTAACCCGCGAAATGGATGACCGCCTCCGGTCTTTCTCTGTCAAAGATATCCTCCATCAGATCCCGGTCCAGAAGGTCTCCTTCATAGAAAGTCAGTGTCTTTCCCGTGATCTT
>DXEQ01000174.1 GCA_019114885.1 Candidatus Anaerobutyricum stercoripullorum | reverse complement strand
CAGAAGCATTACGCTGATGTTTGAGGATGAATAAAAAGAGATTGAAAGATAGAGGGAAGTGAGAATATGGAGCAGACAGAAAAGGATGTGCTGATTCTGGCGATTGAGACTTCCTGTGATGAGACCGCCGCGGCGGTAGTAAAGAACGGAAGAGAGATTCTGTCCAATGTGATCTATACACAGATAAAACTGCACACCGTTTTTGGCGGAGTGGTGCCGGAGATTGCTTCCAGAAAGCACATAGAGAAAATCAATCCCGTTATTGAGGCGGCATTGTCGGAAGCCGGCGTCACGCTGGCGGATATTGACGCCGTGGCTGTTACTTATGGCCCGGGACTGGTGGGAGCTTTGCTGGTGGGCGTGGCGGAGGCAAAGGCCATCGCTTACGCTGCCGGAAAGCCGCTGATCGGGGTGCATCACATCGAAGGCCATATCAGCGCCAACTATATTGAACATAGAGAACTGGAGCCGCCGTTTTTGTGCATGGTGGCTTCCGGAGGACATTCCCATCTGGTTTTGGTGAAGGACTATGGGGAATACGAGATTGTCGGGCGAACGAGAGACGACGCGGCGGGAGAAGCATTTGACAAGGTGGCGAGAGCCATCGGTCTCGGTTATCCCGGCGGCCCGAAGATTGACAAGTTGGCAAAGGAAGGCGACAAAAATGCCATCTCCTTTCCGCGGGCAAAAATAGCTGACGCGCCGGATGATTTCAGCTTCAGCGGTTTGAAGTCCGCGGTGCTGAACTACCTGAATCAATGCGAGATGAAGGGGGTCGAAGTCAACAAAGCGGACGTGGCGGCCTCCTTCCAGCAGTCGGTCATCGACGTGCTCACGGAGCATACGGCAGCGGCAGCGAAGCGGCTGGGCATCAAGAAGGTTGCCATCGCCGGCGGCGTGGCTTCCAACAGCTCCCTGCGGACGCAGATGGAAAAGGTTTGTGAGAAAAATCACCTGACCTTTTATCATCCGTCGCCGGTTTACTGCACGGACAATGCGGCCATGATCGGCGTGGCGGGCTATTATGAATACAGAAAAGGGGTCCGTGACGGCTGGGATCTGAATGCTGTGCCGAATCTGAAGATCGGGGAGAGAAAGAAAGCATAAGGGAAGGATACAGCGGGGGAAATGAAAAACAAAACGAGAACAGCAGCTATCGTGCTGGCGGCAGGAAAAGGAAGCCGTATGCACATGGATATACAGAAACAGTACGCGGAAATACTGGGCCGGCCGGTCATCGCCCATACGCTGGATTCTTTTGAAGCCAGCGAAGTGGACGAGATCATCCTGGTGGTGGGCGAGGGAGAGATCCCTTTCGCCAGGGAACAGATCGTGGAACGTTTTGGCTATAAGAAGGTGAGCCGCATTGTCACTGGCGGTAAAGAACGCTATGAATCCGTATACGAAGGACTCTGCGCGGCACAGGATATTACCTATGCTCTCATCCATGACGGCGCCAGAGCGTTTATCACGCCGGAGCTTATCGCTCAGTGTATCCGCGATGTGAAGCGATATGACGCCTGCGTCATGGCGGTGCCGGTGAAGGATACTATCAAAATTGTGGATGAGGAGCAATATTCCATCTCCACGCCGGACCGGAGCGTTATGTGGCAGATGCAGACGCCGCAGTGCTTCCGTCTGTCCGAGATCAGGGAGGCGTACCGGCAGATGCTCGAAAATGGCGACACTACCATGACGGATGACGCCATGGTCATGGAAAAATACGGCAGCCGCCGGGTGAAAATGATCATGGGAAGCTACGAAAATATCAAGCTGACGACCCCGGGTGATTTCATACTGGGAGAGGCTATTTTGCAAAATATGAAGAAACAGGAGCGGTGAGAATGAAAAAAGATGAACTGGAACACAAGACAGGAGAAGATAACGTAACTGCTTCAGGAGAAAATGTGGCAGAAGAGATTTACCACAACTTAATCAGTCCGTTGCTGGAAGAGGCAAAAAGAGGGCTGGAAGAAGAATATAATGAACGAAAAAAAGGTTCCGATGGGTTTGATGAGGTATTCGGCGAACTTGACGAAGAATCCGATGATATCTATGAGGAGGATGAAAGCGACTCTGAGGAGGACGAAGAATCCACGGAGCTGACAACGGCAGAAGAGGGCGACGGAGACGATACATCGAAGAAGACCGAATACTGCTGCATGTGCCATCGGACAGAGAGTCAGGGGGCCAAACTGCTTCGGATGCCTAACGACATGAGTATCTGTACGGACTGTATGCAGAAGTCTTTTGACACGTTCAGCTCTGGTTTTGGCAATAACAGCGGCATTCAGTTTGTGGATCTGTCCAACATGGATTTAAACAGCCTGCGGAATATGAACCTGGGCGATCTGCTGGCCGGCAATATGACGGCCCAGAAGGTGAAACCGAAGAAAGCTAAGAAGAAAAAGAAAAAAGATAAAGACAAGGCTCCGAAGGAGACCCTTTCCATCAAAAATATTCCGGCGCCTCACCAGATCAAGGCGAAGCTTGACGAGTATGTCATCGGACAGGATTATGCCAAAAAGGTAGTATCCGTTGCAGTGTACAACCATTATAAGAGGGTGATCACCAATACCATGGATGAGATTGAGATTGATAAATCCAACATGCTCATGATCGGACCGACTGGTTCCGGAAAGACCTATCTGGTGCGGACTCTGGCAAGACTGTTAAATGTACCTCTGGCCATCTGTGACGCCACGTCGTTGACGGAAGCGGGATACATCGGAGACGATGTGGAGAGCGTATTGTCCAAGCTTCTGGCCAACGCGGACAATGATGTGGAGAGGGCGGAAACAGGTATTATTTTTATTGATGAGATCGACAAGATCGCCAAGAAGAAAAATACTACCAGCCGTGATGTGAGCGGAGAATCCGTTCAGCAGTCTCTGCTGAAGCTGTTGGAAGGAAGCGAGGTTGAAGTGCCGGTGGGAGCAAGCTCCAAAAACGCCATGGTGCCGATGGTGACTATGAACACGAGAAATATTCTCTTTATCTGCGGAGGAGCTTTTCCTGATCTGGATGTTATCATAAAAGAGAGATTGAACAAGCAGTCCTCCATTGGATTTGCGGCGGAACTGAAAG
>DXEQ01000173.1 GCA_019114885.1 Candidatus Anaerobutyricum stercoripullorum | reverse complement strand
GCGTTGTGATCATAGGCGGCCATGACAGAATGGCAGGCCAGTATAAAAAAATATGCAGGCAGTTTCACTGCAAGGCGAAGGTTTTCACTCAGATGTCTGCTTCTCTGAGCAAACAGATTGGGAGTCCGGATCTGGTCGTGCTGTTTACGAACACCGTCTCCCATAAGATGGTCAGATGTGCCCTGGAGGAGGCGGAGAGATGCAACGCGGAAATCGTCAGATGCCATACAAGCAGCAAAAACGCCCTGGAAAAGATCCTCGGCGACGCCTGCTGTCCGGCATGAACATCTCTCCAAACCCTCATCTTTTATAACTCTATTTGTCCGTGATCACGTTTACGTCCAGCTGATTGAACGGAATGGTCACACCGGCCTCGTCAAAGGCGTACTTGATCTTCTCAAGGACCCGCCAACGGGAATCCCAGTAATCCTCGGTTCTGACCCAGTAACGGATTCCGATGTCGATACAGCTTTCCCTGAAGTCACTGACATAGATCTTGACCGGATCCTCGCGAAGGAGTACCGTCTCACTGTCGATGACCTTTGCTAGGATATCCTTGACCTTGCGGATATCCTCGCTGTATTCGATACCGATGAGCAGATCAACCCGGCGCTTATCCTGATGTGTCACGTTGGTGATACTGGAATTGGACAGGTTGCCGTTAGGTATGAGAACCGCCTTGTTGTCCATGCTGCTGAGCTTTGTATACATAATGCCGATGGACTGGACGGTTCCTTCCATGCCGGAGCCTTCTTCAATGATATAATCTCCCACCTGAAACGGTTTGACGATCAGAAGGATGACGCCGCCGGCGATGTTGGAGAGAGACCCCTGCAAAGAGAGTCCCAGCGTCAGTCCTGCGGAACCGACCACCGCCACGATGGAGGAGGCTGCCACACCCACATGGGTAACTGCCATAAACACCACCAGAATCTTGAGACCGATTTTCAGACAGGACAGAAGGAACGTCTGGATCATCAGATCCACCCTGGAGCGTTCCAGCACACGTTTGGCCAGCTTGACCACATAATTGGATACCTTAAATCCAATGACCAGAATCAGGACTGCCACAAGGCAGCTTCCCAGAAAGTCCATGATCCGGACGCCTGTCCGCCCCATGTAATCATATACTAATGATAAGAATTCTTTTTTAAGATTTTCAATTCCAAGCAGCATACTATCCTCCTTCGCAATCTTTGTGATATCATACGCAGCTATCAGGATCATCCTGAGAAAACATCAAAGAGCATCCGCAAAATATGCCCTTTCACATCATGCAAAAAGGCCGCCCGCAAAATATGCCTTTTCACATCATGCAAAAAGGCCGCCCGTAAAATATGCCCTTTCACATCATGCGCTCTGCATTTTATAATAAATGCAATGCGTATCTCATGTCAATCACATATTTTACGGCAGCCTTTTCTCATTTTTTCTGTAGAAGAATCTGTTTTACACTGCTATTCCATGATCTGCTGATACACTCTGTCAGGGGCGATCTGTTCACAGCAATCTATTTCGCAGTGATATAGCCCTGTGCGGTCAGAAGTTCCGCGCAGAGAACAGCTCCGCCGGCCGCTCCGCGGACAGTGTTGTGGGATAAGCCGATGAACTTGTAATCATAGATCTTATCCTCTCTGAGACGTCCCATGGAGATGCCCATGCCGTTTTCAAAATTGACGTCTGCTTTTACCTGCGGACGATTGTCTTCTTCCATATACTGGATGAACTGCTTCGGCGCACTCGGCAGATTCAGTTCCTGTGGAAGTCCCTTGAAGTTCACCCAACGGTCGATGATCTCTTCTTTTGTAGGCTTCTTCTCAAAGTTCACAAATACTGCGGCAGTATGTCCGTCAAGAACCGGCACGCGGACGCACTGGGTCGTGATGACAGGAAGCTCGGCCTTCTCGATGTGGTCGTCCACAACCTTGCCGAAAAGCTTAAGCGGCTCCTGCTCGGACTTCTCTTCCTCGCCGCCGATATACGGGATCACGTTCTCCACCATCTCCGGCCAGTCCTTAAATGTCTTGCCTGCGCCTGAGATTGCCTGGTATGTGGTGGCAACGACTTCTTTCGGTCCGAACTCTTTTAAGGCGAAAAGCGCCGGTGCGTAGCTCTGGATGGAGCAGTTCGGTTTTACAGCCACAAAGCCCCTCTTGGTACCCAGACGTTTTTTCTGTGCCTCGATGACCGCGAAATGCTCCGGATTGATCTCCGGCACAACCATCGGTACATCCGGCGTCCATCTGTGGGCACTGTTGTTGGACACGACCGGTGTCTCTGTCTTTGCGTATTCGTCCTCGATGGCGCGGATCTCCTCTTTGGACATATCCACTGCGCTGAACACGAAGTCCACCTGGGAAGCTACTTTATCTACCTCATTGACATTCATGACAACGATATTTTTAACGGCCTCCGGCATTGGAGTCTGCATTTTCCAGCGTCCTCCCACTGCCTCCTCGTAGGTCTTTCCCGCAGAACGAGGGCTGGCCGCGATGGTCGTCACCTCATACCATGGATGATTCTCCAGCAGAGAGATGAATCTCTGACCTACCATACCTGTTCCGCCAAGAATACCGACTTTTAATTTCTGTTCCATTGTTCTTTCTCCTGTTTTATCTTATATTTATTTGATGATTCTTACTTTCAGTACGCCGTCGATGGACGCGATGACTTCCGCTGCGTGTTTTGCCACCGGGGAATCAATATCAAAGATGGCGTAGGAATAATTGTTCTTTGTCTTATTGCTCATCTCTGTGATGTTGATGCCGTCTTTGGAGAAGATTCCGGTAAACTGTGTCAGCATGTTCGGGATATTCCTGTGCAGGATCGCGATACGGCCCTGTGTCTGGCAAACGCCCATGTCCACATCAGGGAAGTTCACGGAATTGCGGATATTACCGTTCTCCAGATAATCTTTCACCTGCTCTACCGCCATCACCGCACAGTTCTCCTCAGATTCTTCCGTGGAAGCTCCCAGGTGCGGGAATGCGATCACGCCGTCCACAGCTGCCACCTTCGGAGTCGGGAAGTCTGTCACATAGTGGCACAGGCGACCTTCCTGAAGGGCCTCTACCACTGCGTCCTCGTCCACCAGTCCATTTCTCGCGAAGTTCAGGATCGTGGCCGTCGGTTTCATTTTGGCAATGCCTTCTCTTCCCACCATATTTCTGGTAGTATCCATCAGCGGTACGTGCACGGAGATAAAATCACAGTGCTCAAAAATCTCATCCACAGAATTTACATGGTGTACGGAACGGGAAAGATTCCATGCGCTCCGCAGAGAAAGATACGGATCGTATCCGTACACATCCATGCCGAGATTTCTCGCCACGTTGGCAACGAGAACACCGATGGCTCCGAGGCCGATGACACCGATCTTCTTCTTCTGAATCTCTCTGCCCGCGTAAGCTTTTTTGGCCTTCTCCATGGCCTTGGTGATATCCGGATTATCTTTATTCTCCTGCACCCAGTTGTATCCGCCGATCAGGTCTCTGGACGCCAGAAGCATACCGGCGATCACGATCTCCTTTACGCCGTTGGCGTTGGCTCCCGGCGTATTGAAGACAACGATTCCTTTTTCCGCGTAATCGCTGACCGGGATATTGTTGACGCCGGCGCCGGCACGGGCTACGGCCAGCAGGTTCGGAACATCCTGCATGTCATGCATGGCTGCGCTCCGAACCAGGACCGCGTCTGCGTCATTCAGCTCATCCACCGCCTTATAGTTATCATCAAAGATGGAAAGTCCGACTTCTGAAATCGGATTCAAGCATTTGTACTGAAACATATTTAGGTCTCCTTTTTCAAAAAATGTAATGATTATTCTTCTGCCGCCAGATCTTCCTCTGTGAAGGCTTCATCAATGGAACCTCCCGGCGCAACCATCGGCCATACCTTATCGTCACTGTCGATCATGCAGTCGATCAGATACGGTTCCCCGGAGGCAAGCGCCTCGGCAAAGGCTTTTTCAAACTCTTCCATGGTCGTGGCTCTGGCGGCCTTTGCTCCCATGGCCTCCGCCAGCTTCACAAAGTCCACCTTGTCCCGCAGGGTCGTGGCAGAATACCGCTGCCCATAGAAAAGATTCTGCCACTGGCGGACCATACCCAGCACATGGTTATTGATCACAACCTCGATCACCGGAATCTCTGACCGGGTGGCAGTGGCGATCTCATTCATGTTCATGCGGAAACAGCCGTCTCCGGCAATATTGACCACCGTCTTATCCGGACAGCCGGTCTTTGCGCCGATCGCCGCGCCCAGGCCGTATCCCATGGTACCCAGACCACCGGAGGTCAGGAACTGACGCGGTCTTTTGTATTTGTAGAACTGAGCCGCCCACATCTGATGCTGTCCCACTTCCGTGGTGATGATGGCATCGCCCCTGGTCATCTCATAGATCTTCTCCACAACACCCGGACCGGATAACTTCTCCTGATGATAGGTCAGAGGATACTTTTCTTTTAACTCCTGCACATACTGCATCCAGGCTTCGTGTTTCTGCTCTTTGATTCTTCGGTTAAATATGGTAAGAACCGCCTTGATATCTCCCACGATGGAGATATCCACCATGATATTTTTATTGATCTCCGCCGGGTCGATATCAATCTGAATGATCTTTGCGTCCCTGGCAAATGTTTTGGCGTTGCCATATACACGATCGCTGAACCGGCATCCGATGGCCACCAGAACATCCGCCTCGGACACGCCGATATTGGACGCCTTCGTGCCATGCATACCAAGCATACCGGTATACGCCGGATCGTCTCCCGGGAACACGCCCTTACCCATCAGTGTATCGCAGACCGGCGCGTCAATCTTGCGGACGAACTCCCGCACCTGCTCGCTGGCGTCAGACAGCACACAGCCGCCTCCCAGCAGGACATACGGACGCTTTGCGCCGCGAAGGATCTCCGCCGCTTCTTTCATGCTCCTCTCCCGGATCATGTCACAGACCGGATGAATCTTTACAGGTGCCACGGACTCAAAATAGGTGGTTGCCGCAGTGACATCCTTGGTGATATCGATGAGGACCGGTCCCTTTCTTCCGGACTGCGCGATGCGGAAGGCGTCCCGTATCGTATCGGCCAGCAGTTCGATATCCTTTACAATATAATTATGTTTTGTGATCGGCATGGTGACGCCCTTGATATCGATTTCCTGAAAGGAGTCCTTTCCCAAAAGGCTCACGCCCACATTTGCGGTGATGGCTACCACCGGAATGGAATCCATATATGCGGTGGCAAGTCCGGTCACCAGGTTCGTCGCTCCCGGACCGGAGGTTGCCATACATACGCCCACCTTCCCCGTCGCTCTGGCGTAACCGTCAGCAGCATGGGCAGCTCCCTGCTCGTGGGAAGTGAGGATATGATGGATTTCACCGCTATGTTTATATAACTCATCATAAATGTTCAAAATAGCGCCGCCCGGATACCCGAACACCGTATCCACGCCCTGCTCTTTCAGACATTCGATTACGATTTCTGATCCATTCAGAATCTGTCTCATCTGGTTTCAACCCTTTCCAAAAATATTTCCTCCATACAGCGGGGAACATACCCCGCTGCCTGATTTTATCCTTTTCTTTATAAGATCAAATGTCCTTCTGACATTATTTTAACTGGTTCACATCCAGCACGGCTCCCTTGTTGCCGGAAGTGACAAGAGCCGCGTAGCGGAGCAGATAGCCATCCTTGATCTTCGGCTCTCTCGGCTGCCATTTTGCTCTTCTGGCTGCCATCTCCTCATCGGAAATATCCACGTTCAGGCTGTGGTTCGGGATATCGATCTTAATGATATCTCCCTCTTCCACCAGAGCGATCGGGCCGCCCACCGCAGCTTCCGGAGAAACATGTCCGATGGAAGCGCCTCTCGACGCGCCGGAGAAACGTCCGTCTGTGATGAGAGCCACGGAATCTCCGAGACCCATGCCGGCGATGGCGGAAGTCGGATTGAGCATCTCTCGCATACCCGGGCCGCCCTTTGGTCCCTCATACCGGATCACAACCACATCACCCGGCACGATCTTGCCGCCCTTGATGGCCGCGATGGCGTCTTCCTCGCAGTCAAAGACTCTGGCCGGTCCTTCATGTACCATCATCTCCGGTACTACGGCAGACTGTTTTACGATACCGGTATCCGGTGCCAGATTACCTTTCAGTACGGCGATACCGCCCTGCGCCATATATGGGTTGTCGATCGGGCGGATGACTTCCGGATTCTTATTATAAACATGCGCGATATTCTCTCCCACGGTCTTTCCGGTCACGGTGATGGCGTCCTCATAAAGAAGCCCTTTTTTGCTCAGCTCATTCATGACAGCGTACACGCCGCCGGCCGCGTTCAGATCTTCCATGTAAGTCGGGCCTGCCGGCGCCAGATGGCAGAGGTTCGGCGTCTTCGCGCTGATCTCATTGGCGATATCCATGTTCAGTTCCACGCCTGCCTCATGGGCAATGGCCGGAAGATGCAGCATGGTATTGGTGGAACATCCGAGAGCCATATCCACGGTCAGACAGTTAAGGAATGCTTCCTTTGTCATAATGTCACTCGGACGTACATTATTTCTGTACAGATCCATGACCTTCATGCCGGCATGTTTTGCCAGACGGATTCTCTCGGAGTACACAGCCGGGATGGTGCCGTTACCCTGCAAACCAAGACCAAGCACCTCCGTCATACAGTTCATGGAATTGGCGGTGTACATACCGGAACAGGAACCGCAGGTCGGGCAGACATTATCCACGTACTCTTCCACCTTCTCCGCCGTCATTTTTCCTGCCTCATAAGCGCCAACTGCCTCAAACATGGAAGAAAGGCTTCTCTTGCAGCCATCCACCCGTCCGGCAAGCATCGGGCCGCCGCTGACAAAGATGGTCGGAATATTGATTCTTGCCGCTGCCATCAGAAGTCCCGGTACGTTCTTATCACAGTTCGGAATCATGACGAGGGCGTCAAACTGATGTGCTTTCGCCAGACATTCGGTGGAGTCAGCGATGAGCTCTCTGGTCACCAGAGAATACTTCATACCCACATGTCCCATGGCGATTCCGTCACAGACTGCAATGGCCGGAACCACGATCGGCGTTCCTCCCGCCATGGCGACGCCCATCTTTACCGCCTCGGTGATCTTATCCAGGTTCATATGGCCGGGAACAACCTCACTGAAAGAACTTACCACACCGACCAGCGGCCGCTCCAGCTCTTCTTTTGTAAATCCCAGCGCATTAAATAAAGAACGATGCGGCGCCTGCTGCATGCCCTTTTTTACATTATCACTTCTCATTCTATGTTACCTCCAGTTTCTTGTGTTATCTGCTCCTGCGGTCTGTCAGATCCGTTCTGCGATTCTGTCTCCCATCTGACTGGTACCCACTTCTTTCATGCCTTCCGACATGATATCACCGGTACGGTATCCTACCTGCAGAACTTCCTTCACCGCGCGTTCCACGTCATCTGCCGCCGCATCCATATTCAGGGAATAGCGAAGCAGCATGGCAGCGGAAAGGATTGTGGCGATCGGGTTGGCCAGGTTCTTTCCGGCAATATCCGGCGCAGAACCATGGCTCGGCTCGTAAAGACCAAAAGTGCCTTCCTTTAAGCTGGCGGAAGACAGCATACCGATGGAGCCGGTCACCATGCTGGCCTCGTCGGAGAGAATATCGCCGAACATGTTTTCCGTTAAGATCACGTCAAACTGCTTCGGATCTCTCACCAGCTGCATGGCACAGTTATCAACCAGCATATGTTCCAGAGTCACTTCCGGATAGTCAGCTGCCACCTCATTCACGACCTTGCGCCACAGACGGGAGCTGTCCAGTACATTTGCCTTATCCACGCTGGTCACCTTTTTCCGGCGCTTCATGGCAATATCGAAAGCGCGAATGGCGATCCGGCGGATCTCATTCTCATTGTAGCAGAGGGTGTCGGTCGCCTCCAGCACACCGTCTTTTTCCTCTGTCTTTCTGGCGCCGAAATACAGGCCGCCTGTCAGTTCCCGCATGACTACCAGATCAAATCCGTCTCCAATGATATCATCCCGCAGCGGGCAGGCGTCTTTCAGTTCCTCATACAGATAAGCCGGACGCATGTTGGCAAAAAGTCCCAGACCTTTCCGGATGGCCAGAAGGCCGGCTTCCGGACGAAGGTCCGCCGGAAGCTTATACCATGGGGAAGTATTGGTATCTCCTCCTATGGAACCCATCAGGACCGCGTCACAGCTCTTTGCAGCCGCGAGGGCTTCTTCCGTCAAAGGCTTCCCGTGCACATCAATGGACGCTCCTCCCAGAAGGATCTCTTCGTATTCGAACTCCTCTGCATATTTTTCCGCCACTTTATTCATGACCTTAAGTGCCTCCGCCACGATCTCCGGACCAATGCCGTCGCCGCGAATGACGCCAATCTTAAACTTCATCTGCTTCATCCCTTTCTTATCGATCACTGCTCTGTACCTCTTTATATTGTCCGCACTGTATTCCTGTACTCACAAAAAAGATACAGATACTCACAGTTATTAATCATATCTCATTTTCCCACCATAATCAATCATTTTTGCAGGTTTTTCATGACACTTCATTCATTTTATGCATTTTTTACCCGGTTTTTTCCAGTTTTTCTGCAATATCTGAAAGAAAATCCATCCATGCATCCTCGTGCTTCACAAAATATTTGGGACACATTTTACCGGTCACATCATAATGACGGATCACATCCGCATCCGTCAGTCCATAAGACGCGCAGAGCCATGCGGTAAGCTGTGTCAGAGAACGGTATGTCTTTTTGTTGAACTTTCCATTCTTTCCCGGATGACAACATTCGATGGAAATCGTGTCAGAATTTCTCTCATTGGAGGCGTAGGATATCTCATCCAGCGGGATACACTGTATGATCTCCCCGTCCAGACCAATGATAAAATGACTGCTGGCCTTTGTGAGATGCGTATCCTTCAGATTCTCAAAATAATCCCGATTCTCGCGGGCAGTGGAACCGGGGTTCGCCACATAGTGGATCACTATCCCGTTCACCTCCGTGAGAGGTACGCCGCTTCGGCTGTAAGGGTTCTCCACAATATAGTCCCGGATGAGCTCCGGCCGACCGCAGGGGCCCTCCTCCGCCGGAAAGACCTCATACTT
>DXEQ01000022.1 GCA_019114885.1 Candidatus Anaerobutyricum stercoripullorum | reverse complement strand
AATCATCAGTTATAATTATGGCGCTGGAAATGTGAAGAGAGTGAAGGCTGCTTTCCGGCTGCTACTTAAGAGCAGCCTTCTGTATTCCTGTTTGCTGTGGGTCTTCGTCATGCTGTTTCCACAGGGATTTGCGGCCATGTTCACCTCGGACGGCTCGCTGCTTTCCTATACGCAGATGGCGCTCCGTATCTACATGGGAAGTATGTTCCTCTTTGGCATTCAGATGGCCTGCCAGATGACATTTATCTCTTTGGGAAATGCGAAGGCGTCCATTCTGGTGGCCGTCATGCGAAAGTTCATCCTGCTTTTACCGCTCATCTATATCATGCCGCATATCTTTACGGCGGATAAGGCGCGTGCTGTCTACATGGCAGAGCCGGTGGCGGACTTCCTGGCCATCTGCTTTACATCCGTGCTGTTCTATTTTCAGTTTAAAAAGGCACTGCGGCAGATGCAGGGAGCCTGACTATGACAAAAAAGAATGATTGCATAAGAAAGAGGAAGGTGACGTTATGGCGGTGGACGCTGGCAGACAATACATTTTGATCGTGGAAGATGATGAAGATCTGGCGGAGGGCATCTGTCTTTCTCTCCAGAGTCCGGAGCTTACCTTTGTGCGGGCGGGGACGATAGAAGAGGCAGAAAAACAGAGGAAGGAACAGAAGTTTGATCTGCTGATTCTGGATATCAATCTGCCGGACGGGAGCGGCCTTGACTTTTGCAGGCAGATCCGGGAGCAGAGCAGGGTTCCCATTGCCCTTCTCACAGCGAGAGATATGGAGATTGATATCGTGAGCGGGCTGGAATGTGGGGCGGACGATTATATCACAAAGCCGTTCAGCCTCATGGTGCTGCGGGCGAGGATTCGCGCTCTTTTAAGAAGAAATGTACCGGAACAAAAGAGTGAGTACCGGAAAGGATGTTTTCATTTTCTGTTTGACAGGATGGAATTTTATAAAGAAGGGCGGCCGGTAGAACTGAGCAAGACGGAGAGACGGATTTTACAGCTTTTGGTTTTCCATGAAGGACAGGTGATCACAAGAGACAGGCTTATGGAATGGGTCTGGCCGGATGGAACAGAGTATGTGGAGGACAATGCGCTCTCCGTCGGCATCCGTCGTCTCAGGGATAAGCTGGAAGATGCCCCGTCCAGGCCGCAATATATCCGGACTGTTTATGGAAAAGGATATGTGTGGGAGTCAGACGGACACAACGGGGGAAAGAGATGAAAGAAATATATTTTTACATTTTCTGTGTGCTGGCGGCAGCGGTGTTCGCGACCGCCGGCATTCTTTTTAGCAGGGCATATGACCGAAAGAAGATGCACAACCTCTATGAGGCCCTTTTGAACAGGCTGGACAGAGCCATCGGGGGCGGCTGGCAGGAAGAAAAATACGATGAATCTCTGGATAACGCCATTGCGGAGCGTCTTAACCGCCTTTTGGAGATCAGTGCCTTGCACAGCGAACAGGCAGAGACAGAGAGGGACGCCATTCAGTCAGTGGTGTCCAATATCACGCATCAAATCCGCACGCCGGTGACGAATCTGATGCTGTACACGGGTCTGCTGCAGGAGATGGCGGAGAAGGAAAACGGAAGCGGGCACGCGGACTCAGGCGAATCTGAACTGAGAGAAAAAATGTGGCCGCTGCTTCAAAAAATACAAAAACAGACGGATAAGCTGGATTTCTTTGTAAAAGAACTGGTCAAATCCACATATACCGAAAGAGAAATCATTTCCTTGCATCCGGAAATGACAGACGCCGGGGAAATCCTGGCGCAGGCGTGTCAGATGGTGGAGCTGGCCGCCATGAAAAAAGGAATCACGATCTGCTGTGAGACGGTTCCCGTGATGAGTGACAGACAGGTAAGCGGGGAAGAAAAGAGCGACGAAGACAGCGCGGCGCTCTGTTATGCTGACAAAAGGTGGACGGTGGAAGCACTGGCAAATGTACTGGACAATGCGGTGAAGTATTCCCCGGAAGAGTCGGAGATTGCTGTCTCCATCCGTGCAGGAGAGGCTTTCGTCTGCATTGCGGTCAGGGACAATGGCATCGGCATCCGGGAAGAAGAGCAGGGCAGGATCTTTGAGCGGTTTTACCGGGCGGAAGAAGTGAGCGGAGAGCCGGGGTTTGGTATCGGACTGTATCTGGTGCGCGAAGTGCTGTCCCGGCAGGGCGGCTATGCGCGGGTGCAGTCCGCCCCGGGAAAGGGAACGACGATGTATCTTTATTTGTCCCGCTATGAGGTGAGGAGAAACCAGTAAAAATCAGATAGAATCTGCGATTCTGTCAAAACTGTCACATTTGAGAAAGAATTGAGAAAGCTTCTTCTGTTATTGTAAAGGTAACAAATAACAGAAGAAAGCAGGTGTATATATGGAAATTTTGCAGGTAAAGGATCTGAAAAAATATTATGGGATGGGAGAGAACCAGGTAAAGGCACTGGATGGTGTGAGCCTGACCGTGGAGCAGGGGGAATTCCTCGCCATTGTCGGTACCTCGGGCAGCGGCAAATCCACATTGCTCCATATGATGGGAGGGCTGGATACGCCCACATCGGGGCAGGTATTTGTGGCGGGAAAAGATATTTCTGCCCTTTCCAGAGATGAGCTGACTATCTTCCGGAGAAGAAAGATTGGCTTTGTGTTTCAAAGCTATAATCTGCTGCCTCTTATGAACGTGTACGATAACATCGTTCTTCCCATTAAGCTGGACGGCGTCCGGCCGGATGAGGCTTATGTGGAACAGATTCTTCTGTCCCTCGGCCTTATGGAAAAACGAAACGCCATGCCCAATCAGCTCTCCGGCGGACAGCAGCAGCGGGTGGCGCTGGCAAGGGCGCTGGCTGCCAAGCCTGCTCTGATCCTCGCCGATGAGCCGACCGGGAATCTGGACAGCCATACCAGTATGGACGTTCTGGGACTGATGAAGACCTCCGGTGAACGGTTCGGGCAGACCATCGTGATGATCACACATAACAACGAGATTGCACAGATGGCCAGCCGGATCATCCGTCTGGAAGACGGAAGAATCTGCGGTCAGCGCGGACACTCTGCCGGAGAAGAGAAAGCCCTGTGCAAAGACGGAAGGGAGGGAGAGTTCCATGCTTAAAGTATCCAACCGAACGGTTACGGCCAAGATCGCCTCCACCACCTACAAAGCCAATGGAAAGCGAAACCTTCTCGCCATCTTTGCGTTGTTTCTCACCACATTTCTGATCTCCGTCATTATCGCGCTGGGAGTCGGTTACTGGACGACGATCGCACAGCGGCAGATTCGCATGGAAGGGATGGATTACGATGTGGAGCTGACAGAACCTGCCCAAAAACAGGTAGAGATCATCCGGGAGATGGACGAGGTGAAGTATGCCGGTGTGGCGGTCAAATGTGCCATCGTGAACACGTATGAGGATAAAAAGCTGGATAAGATGCGCTTATACTGGCTGGATGATATTTGCTGGGAGCATCAGACCACTCCGGCGCTGGAAGAATATACGGGACATTACCCGGAAAAAGAAAATGAAATCATGCTCTCGGGGACTGCACTGCGGTCGATGGGGATCACCCGGCCGAAGGAAGGAATGCGTATTTCGGTGACCTATGATACTCTGGCACAGGAAAATGCACAGGCAGACAGCGCCGGGGAAGAAGAGGCTTCGTCGAGCACGGAAAATACCGGGAAAGACAGTGCCACAGCAGAAGGTACGATGCATGCCGGAGAAGAAGGCATCCGGAAAGAGTTTGTCCTCTGCGGTTGGTATACGGATTACAGCGGCAATAGCAGAGGATATGTGTCAGAGGCATTTTTCGGGGAGACGGGCGTAAAACAGACTGATCTGACGCAGGGTTCCCTGAAAATCTCCCTAAAAAATCCTCTGTATACGGAGAAAGATATTATCCGGATGCAGAATGCGGTAGGGCTTGAGCGGATGCAGATTATCGAGGGAGATTATGATACCATCAGCAGTTTTTTGAAGATGTCCGCAGTGCTTCTGGTGCTTCTGGCGATGATTTTTGCCAGCGGCTGCCTGTTCATTTATAATACCCTGTACATTTCTATCACAAAAGATATCCGTTATTATGGCCAGTTAAAAACGATCGGTATGACCTCCCGCCAGCTAAAAGGCATTGTCTACCGGCAGGCGCTGTGGAACTCCTGTATCGGGATTCCGGCAGGTCTTGCCGTGTCGGCGGTGGTGTCCCGGCTGGCAGTTCCGGGGATTTTACACATGGTCAATCCAACTGTCTCTGCCGGGCAGGTGACGATGGTGAGCGGATGGAGCTTTGTCCTTGCCGGTACATTTGCTTTGCTGGTAAATCTTTTGAGCAGCCGGAAGCCGGCAAACCTCGCCGGGGAAGTGGCCCCGGTGGAAGCCATGCGATATGTGGCCGGAATGTATGAGAAGAAACAAGGGAAAAAGAACAAAAAGAAGAAAATGCAGAACAGCCGGAGACAGGCAGCCGGGGATCATAAAAAGAAAAAGCGCCGAACGGCGGGAGGGCAGTCTGTGGTCTGGCAGATGGCGAGACAAAATATGTTCCGGGATAAAAAGCAGGCGGCGGTCATTTTCCTTTCGTTCATCATCGCGCTCTCCATTTTTGTGACCGTCAACGCTCTTGTGCGGGGCAATGAGGCGGAACGGATTCTGGAAAAGACAATGGATTATGATATAGAGTTTAAAAATGAGACGACGCTGGACGAAGACAAACGACAGCTGATCACCGAAGAAAAGATAGAAAAATTAAAGAGCATCGCCGGTGTGAAAGAAGTCCGGAAAGTGACGTCCACCCCAGCGGTAGTGCCATACCAGGAAGAGACTTACGGGGAATACCTGAAAGAGATCTACAAGACCAGATACAGCCCGGGAAATTATGAGGAGGATATGGAGCAGTATAAGAGCGATCCGTCCTGGTATATGTTTCAGTCGCGTCTGATCGGCGTGGATGAAGAAGGATTCGCCCTTCTCAATGAGAAACTGGGAAATGTGTTGGATAAAGAAGCTTTTCTAAAGGGAGAGATTGCCGTATCGCCGAATTTCTTTCTGGAAGGAGACGCCGGCATGAAAGATAAAACGGTACATTTCTCCCTGCCGGAAGGACTGCACCCGGAAAAGGAGGAAACCGTGCGGATTGCCGCTGTGGGGGAGGCTGACGTCAATCCCGCCTATTTTGCGGGCGGCTACATTCCGGAACTGATCGTCAGCGAGGAATATGCCAAAAAGCTGATGGGAGAGACCTTTACAGAGCTGGTGGATGTGGTGTACGAAGAACCATTTTCCGAGGAGACAGAAAAAGCGGTAAAAGCGGTGTTTGCCGGGGAGAGCGCGGTTTCCACCTACTCCCGGCTGGACAGATACCATGAGATGAAAACATCGGAAAATCAGGTGAAGGTACTCGGAGGCGGCCTCGGGGGAATTCTGGCGGTGCTTGCCGTGATGAACTATCTGAATGTGATGGCGTCCAGCGTGCAGGCAAGGCGGGATGAGCTCGCCACACTGGAGAGCATCGGTATGACGGTGAAACAGACGAAAAAAATGCTCCGCATCGAAGGGGCAGGCTATGCGCTGTTGTCCATTGCCGGGGCGATGATTATCGGGCTGCCGCTCAGCTTCCTCGCTTTTCAGGCGATGAACGTCTATTTTATTTCTTTTTCCATACCATGGTCCGGCAACCTGATTCTTTTTGGCTGTGCTTTTCTGGTGTGCGTCACGGCGCCGGTCATCATCTATGACCGGACCCAGAATGCCAGCGTGATTGAGCGGCTGCGAGATAAGAAATGTTTGTAGTAAAATTAATTTTCATAGAAAACAAAAATGAAATTTTACTTTCATTTTACGGTTGCGTGATAGAAGCCCTTACATATCTTCGGTAGAATACAATTGTTTCAAGAATAACGCATCCTTTTCTGAAAAGAAATGGTATGACAACTGTCTCCGTCCTCCGGAGGCGGAGACAGTTTGTCTGACCGGACGGAAAAGATGCAGGAATCCAAAGAAGATATAAGAGTAAAAGTGAAAAAAGTGGAGGAAAGAAATATGTCTATTACGCAAAAAGGCGCTGCTACACAGTCGCAGAAATTAATGATCTTTGTATTATCCATGTCCCTTTACGGACTGGCAACCCTGTTTACGGAACTGATTCCGAGTATTCAGGTGGGAATCGTGGAGTTCTCCGTGGAATTTTTCCTGTTTATCCCTCTGGTGCTTTCCATGTTGTTTGACCCGCTGTCCGCGGCGCTGGGAGCGGCTACCGGGGAGCTGGTGTTCAGCGAGATCATGCTTGGTCAGTTCGGCGGTCTCGGCGAGCTGGAGAAGTTCATCACAGTGACCATCGGCGTTTACATTGCCGGACGACTGGTGAAGAACCCGAAAAACCATGTGATGGTCGGCGTCGCCGCCTTTGTGGGAACCGCAGCACAGCTTTTAATGGGAACAATCGTGGATATCTTAAAGGTACAGTTTGCTG
>DXEQ01000172.1 GCA_019114885.1 Candidatus Anaerobutyricum stercoripullorum | reverse complement strand
GCCGCCTTTTTCTTGAAAAAGCGACGTTTTAGTGTAGGTTGGCTCGGTTTTTTGTTGTGATTTATGATTATGCCTTTGTAAAGAAACCTAAGACATTTATGAATATACACAGAAGCTGGAAGCGGCCATCAGCCGTATGTTAAAAAACGAGGAACTGGAAGAGGTCCCCGGAGAGAAGGACGATCTGTGGGGGAAAATGTACGGGCGGCTGGCGAGGCTTTCCCGTTTGTATGCCAACAAAAACCAGGAGATTCTGGAAGAAAAGAATACGCTGAAAGAACTGGTGTCTGATATCTCCCATCAGACGAAGACGCCCATCGCGAACATCAAGCTCTATCTGGAAATGATAGAAGAGGAGACGGACGCCGCCAGAAAGCAGGAATATCTGCAAAAGATGAACGGTCAGGTGGATAAGCTGGATTTCCTTTTGCAGAGCATGGTGAAAATGTCAAGGCTGGAAACCGGGACCATCAAAATACAAAAACAAAAGACGCCGGTCGCCGACACCCTCGCCATGGCGATCAGCGACGTGGTCGCCAAAGCGGAAAAGAAAAACATAGCGATCGACGTGCAGTACGACGAACATCTGGAACTCATTCACGATAAAAAATGGACGGCGGAAGCCATTTTTAATATTCTCGACAACGCCGTCAAATACACGGAAGAAGGAGGAAGGATTCATATCCTCGTGTGCTGTCAGGAGATTTTTACAAAGATCAGCATTGCGGACACCGGGAAAGGCATCGCACCGGAACGGCAGGCGGCAGTCTTCACCCGATTCTACCGGGAGCCGGAAGTACATAATAAGGAAGGAATCGGTATCGGGCTGTACCTGGCAAGAGAGATCATCACCCTGCAAAACGGCTATATCGAACTGCAGTCCGAACCGGGACAGGGAAGTACCTTTATGATCTACCTGCCAAATGGATAGGGAGCCATTTTCAGGAGTCTTATGTGTCATTTGCCCGAATTTTCCAGATGCGTACATACCTGGTTATCCTGCTCACATTTTCATAATGACTTGCCTGCATTGCCATCTGCGGTATTGTCATCCATTAGGAAAAATCACAGTTTTGTGATTTTTTCTTTTTGTGACCGGTTTGTGATTATCAGGCTGTATGATAGAAGCAAATAAAAAAGCTTGGGAGGTGTTGACGATGAAACGAGTGATTGTCAGAACACAGAAATTAAAAAAAAATTATGAAACCGGAACACAGACTGTAAAAGCAATGGACGGCGTGAACTTTGAAGTCGCCGAGAGGGAGTTCGTCTCCATCATCGGGAAATCCGGCAGCGGCAAAAGCACGCTTTTGCATATGATCGGCGGTCTGGACACGCCCACTGGCGGCAGCGTGATCGTCGATGGGATCGACCTTGCGTCCTTAAATGCGGAGCAGCTCGCCCTTTTCCGGAGAAGAAAAGTGGGATTTATCTTCCAGCAGTACAACCTGATCTCGGACCTGAACGTGTACGATAACATTACATTTCCACTGGAACTGGACGGCGCGCCGGTGGACAAAGACTACATCCGGGAGCTACTTAGAACATTACACATCGAAGACAAACAGGAAATGCTCCCGTCCATGCTGTCCGGCGGGGAGCAGCAGCGCGTGGCGATCATCCGGGCGCTGGCGACAAGGCCAGCGATCATCCTTGCGGACGAACCGACCGGGAACCTGGACACCGCCGCCAGTCACGATGTGATCGGCCTTCTTAAAGTGTTGA
Organism: Candidatus Anaerobutyricum stercoripullorum; assembly: GCA_019114885.1. Taxonomy (GTDB): domain Bacteria; phylum Bacillota; class Clostridia; order Lachnospirales; family Lachnospiraceae; genus Anaerobutyricum; species Anaerobutyricum stercoripullorum. The sequence continues at coordinate 3,035 of DXEQ01000172.1, read as the reverse complement.
GCCGGCAATACCAGCAGACGGTGATCGTCATCACCCATGATAACGACATCGCACAGATGGCAGACCGGATCGTCCGGATCGCGGACGGAAAAATAGTGGGCGGAAAACCGGACGGCGAAGTCCCAGGCAGCGGGACAACCGTAGGCGGGAGAAACGTCAACGAACCGGACGGCACGATAACAGAAGAGAGGGATTCTCATGTTGGCAAATAATAATCAGGCGATGATCCGCAAACTGGCCAAAAACAGCGTGAAAACCAATAAAAAGCAGTATGGTATCTTATTCTTTACGATCATCCTGTCCGCGTTCATGCTCTTTGGCGTGCTGACTACCGGCCTGTCCTATCTGGACGCAAGCCGCCTGCAGAACACGCGGTTAAACGGGGCAAAATACGACATTGCCACCATGAACGGTTTCACCTCGCAGCAGCTTGACACACTGCGGCAAAACAAGGACATACAGAACGTGGGCGTGGAATCCTACGCCGGATTTATCAAAAGCACGGAGTTTGACGATACCGTGGAGGTTGGGCTGTTATGGTGTGATGCAGTATTCTGGGATGACCTGATGGCGCCGGCAAGAACGAAAACAGACGGCCGTTACCCGCAGCATAAAAACGAACTGATGGTCACAAAAGATATATTGAAGACATTCGGAAAGGAAACCCTCGCTGTCGGAGACAGCCTGACCGTAACATACGAAAACAACACGGGCGTCCACACGAACGAGTTTACCATCAGCGGCATCTGGGACGGTTACGGAGATACCTCCGCCGCTTTCGTATCAAAAGCTTTTTATGACGAGACAGGCTATAACCTGAAAACCGACGGAATCCTCGGCATAAAACTGAACCACAACTACGTTCTGCCATCCATCATACAGAATATCGAACAATCCATGGACCTGACAGAACGGCAAATCTTCGCGCCGACAGGCTATATTGAAAATTCCTTCAAATTATTGCTCGGAATCATCGGCCTTGCCTTCATCATCTGTCTGAGCGCATACCTGCTGATCTACAACATCCTGTACTTGTCCGTCTCAGGAAAAATCCGCTACTACGGACTGCTCCAGTCACTGGGCATGACCAAAAAACAGCTTGTCTCCTTCATCATAAGACAAATGCTGTTCATCGCAACAGGGGGAGTGGCGATCGGAATCCTGTCGGGCGCACTTTTTTGCACCAAATTCGTTCCGTACATTTTAAACGTTCTGGGAATCGCCACCGGCAATATAGAAATGCAATGCAACCCGGCGATTTTCCTCATCACGATCCTCGTGACCGGACTCTCCATCCTCATCGGAATGCGAAAACCGATCCGGATCGCCACCGGCGTCACACCGGTGGAAGCCACAAAATACAGAGGATCCGCGCCAAAAAGAGCAGGATACAAAAAGAAAAAAGGCGCGTTCTTCTGGAGAATGGCGCTGGAACAGCTAAAACAAGACAAAAAGAAAACCATCGTGGTCCTGCTGTCACTGGCCACAAGCCTGTCCGTCTTCTACTGCCTGACCACGATCATCAGCAGTCAGGGCGAGAGAACAGTACTGCCAAATTACTGGGACGCAGACCTCATCGTCCGGAACCACACACAGGTGACAGAGGACATCCATTCCCTCCAGCCGGCTATAGGCAATACATTTCTTAGTGAAATAGAAAACATGGACGGCGTGAAAGACTTCCATGTCGTAGAAGGAGTCCCTGTCACTTTCCCGTATGAACCAGGGGGTTTTTCCGCCATGTGGATCACCAATTATATAGAAAGAACTCCTTATCTTTCCGCCGACGAAATGACAGCGGATTACAAAGCCAATCCGGAAAACTATTACGGCATGCTGAAAGCCATCGACGAAGAAGAATTCGATTACATCAATCAATCGCTCTTAGCTCCTGTCGACAGACAAGACTTCCTGGACGGAAAAATCGCCATCGTAAAATATGACGGCTCCGAAATACCAGAAGAATACCTTGGTCAGCCGGTGCATTTCCTCTATCAAGGCCAACCCCATGAGATCACGGTCGGCGCAGTGACCTACGAAACCTATTACAGCGGGACTAACATCGGCGCCACGCTGATCGTCAGCCAGAATTATCTAAAGCGCCTGACCACCCGGCCGACCACACTGAGCGTCAGCATACACTACGACAAAGAATACGACGAAACCCTCGAACAAAACATCACGTCCCTCCTGGAACAAAGCCCGTACAGCAACGACCTCTACGTCGAGTCACACTACGAAAACATGAAAACCATACAGGCATCCCAGGGCAGCATGATGGAAATCGGCACGACCATCGCCCTCCTCCTTCTGCTGGTCGGCGTATTAAACTATGCGAACACCATCGCAAGCGGTATCCAGAACCGAAAACTCACCTTCGCCATCATGGAAAGCATCGGAATGTCCGGAAAACAGATAAACCGGCTCTTAATCCGGGAAGGAATCCTCTACGCATCCTTCTCCGTCCTGCTCACCCTGACCGCCGGCTCCGCCGTCACCTACCTCTGCTTCCAGTCCATGAACTACATGGAAATCCCGTTCCGGATACCGGTACTGCCGTTACTCGGCGCGATTGCCCTTGTCACAGCAATCTGCGCGGCAGCGCCGCCGCTGTCCTACAAAAAGCTGGCAGGGAATAAGGCGATTGTGGAGAGGATGCGGGAGTATGGAGGGTGAGGGGGGATAAATATAAGAAGAAAAAGTAAGTAATTGCCCATTTATGAACATAAGTGTGATAAAATATATTTAATTATTTATTAGTACAGAGGTGTTTAGATGCTGATATATGAGGGAACGAAAGATAATTTTTTGGCAAGTGTGGAACAGGATACGATCGCCATTGAGATTGAAAATACTATTTATGAAAAAATGCATCGACATACGGCAAAAAATGAATTCCGCGCATGGGAAAACTCCATGGAATATATGTATAAGGTGCTGAATGATCGGGATATCCCATCGGATGCAGGAGTTGCTATCGAATATAACATCCCACAGACATCAAAGCGGGTGGATTTTTTGATATCCGGATATGG
>DXEQ01000171.1 GCA_019114885.1 Candidatus Anaerobutyricum stercoripullorum | reverse complement strand
TGGCCAGGGATGTGTTGCTGTAATCAAACTGATCCATTTTCTCTTCCAGAAACTGTGAAAAAGGCTTCCGGTTCTTCTGCGCTCCGGACAGCTTCTTTTCAATCTCTTCCAGAAAACGATCTGCATTATCCTGTACTTTCATCTATTCTTCCTCTTCTTCCATTCTTACCCTGAAAATGTTATATGCCTGCACCGCAACAGCTGCCAGACCCAGAATAATAAAATATCCCAGACGGATTCCCTTCGGCAGCAGCAGTGCCGGAATCACCTCGATCACATAACCGACGAGGATGCACAGGCCGAGATGCTTCCAGAACGGACATGTATTTTTTCTGTGCATCAGCAGAAAATAATAATTCAGCATGAACAGCAGCCACATGCCCGCCATGCCCACAGCGATCTTCCAGTGTCCGATCATCAGTGTGTAATTACATAGATAGAGAACGCATCCCGTGAGAAATCCCTGCGGATATCCCAGCAGCAGCATCTCCTTAATACTATCTGCCGCCGACGCCACAAATATTTCATTTTCGTCCACTTCTCTGTAATCCGCCTCTCCCGCAGTGACGGGAAGCTGTTCTTTTTTCCGGCGTTTTTTCTGCTCAGCGGCAAGAACGCCGGTCGCTTCCTTCGGCGCATATTTTTTCAGCAGCTGTTCCACATAGCAGGCGGTCTTAAGCTGCGCGTCTGTCAGATTCTCCGCCTCCGGGGCCAGCTGATCCCTCACGAATTCCTTCAGAATCTCCGCCCACTGTTCTTTTCTTGAAAGACGCAGCATCAACGCGTCAAACTGCACATAATTCTGTTTTTTAAACAGGTCTTTATTGAGAAGGCCGATACCGGCAAGAATGATCTGATTCTTCACCTCCGCAGGAATCTCCGCTTTCTCCAGCTGTCCCACATAATCCTGCATCCTGGAAAAAGACGTGGTATTCTTCTGGAATCGTTCTCTCTGCCACGTCCCTTCCCTGTCCGTATTGCGGGCAAGGAGCAGGGCAAAAATCAGAGGATTCTTCTCCCGGATTCCCGTCAGCTGCTCTTCAAACTGCTTCCGGTCACTCCGGTATACCTGCGCGAGCATCCAGTCCAGTTCCTCACAGACCGGTTCCTGCGCTCTCTTCGTAAAGCCCTCCAGAAGGATGTGCATGTATTCTTCCCTCTCTTCCGGAGAAAGGTCTTCCTTATGTAACAATCTCTGCACCTGCCCGGCTGTCTCCTTTAAGGCCGGCTCCCGGGACGCCCAGTAGAACAGTTCCGGCATCCCCGGCAGCAGTGCTTCCTTCTCCAGCGGTTCCCTGCCGTTCTTCTGACAGAAAATATAAAACAGCCAGAACAGCTTGCGCTCCTCATTGCCGCCGGAGCCTGCCATCAGGCAGCTCTGTGCCTCCTCCCAGAACCTGTCATAAAGGGGATCTTTTTTGACCAGCATCTCTGACAGATGATAGAAGAAGTATTCTTCCAGCTTTGAGGTGACCGGCGTAAACTCCTGTCTGGAAAAATCAGACAGATTGATGCAGTTCGCCCCGCATGGCTCTTTCGAAAAATAAAATGGCTCCCGGCTCACCGGCTGTTCCGTATAGGAGACATATCCGGCTCTTCTCCGCAGATATTCCGGCAGAATGCCGTGGATGGCGTACATGAGTCTGCCGGCATTCCCGGCAAACTCTTCTTTTTTCCATGCCGGCGCCGCAAAATCAAGCCCTTCCTTTTTCTCAAACAGGCACCAAAAGACCGCCCGCAGAAAATCAGGCAGTCTGTCATATACATGCATACTTATAAAAATGTCCTCCGGCGCTTCCGTCCGTTTTTCAAACTCCGCCACGGGCAGGTACCCTTCTTCCGGCTCGTCCTCCCAGACACCCGTTGGCGCCAGATATACGCCGGGATGAAATGACGGTTCTTCCGGCTGCCAAAGATATACTTTTTTATTCTTCCGGTTGTCCTCCCCCGCATCCCACGGGATCACCGTCATCTTGACAAATCCACAGGCAGGGACGTAGGCAAGTTCCTCCACCGGAAGGCCTCCCGCTCTGTCCGGCTCCGCGGCGGACGCCGTCTTTTCCAGTTCCCGGAGCAGTTCTCTGTCTCTGGGACGGGAGGAAGCTGTCATCCCCCATCCCAGTACATTTCCCGTGATACAGTGATTGGACCATGTATATTCATGTCTTAAAAAATGTGCTGTCATTCAAGCCACCCTCTTTCCTGCATATATTTCATGACCATCCAGAGGACCGGTTCTTCCACCCGGATTGGCCGTACCTTCCCCACAGTTTTTGTGATTTCTCCCTCTTCGTCTCTGACCTCTTCCGTCTCACAGCCCAGTGCGGACACCGCAAACAGGCTGCTTTCTTTATAGTCGTCCAAATTCCGCTGCAGGCGGAATACTTTCTGGTCAAAGATCTGTTTTAAGATCTCCTGCCGCAGGAAGTGATGGTCCATATTCATAAAGCCGTAAACCGGCCGGTTTCTCTCAAACAGCAGGCTGCTTCCGCGATACCCCCGGATCTCTCCCAGTTCCTCCAACAGGTCACTCTTGGCGATGGTAAGCGCCATATATTTCTTTCGCAGTTCATGGTCTCCCACACCGGTGCGGATGGCCTCCAGTATGGTCTCCGCCTTTCTCTCGTAAATGTATTCATCGCTGACCGTGCGCTCCACCAGAAAATCATCCTGGCTCATGACCTGTTTTCCATTCTGATTGCTCATCCGCTGAATGGAAATCTGCTCCTCCTTCGTCATGAGATGGAGTTTTTCAAGCACTCTCTCTTCATCCGGAATCTGCTTGGTGATAAAGGAATGTTCCAGATGCATCTGCGCCGGATCCACCAGACAGATGTACCCGTCCATATGCCGGACAAAACCTGTCCGTCCCACACCGGCATTCTCCCGGATCAGCTCGCCCGCCACATCATAGATTGCCGTGAGAAGATGAAAAACCTGCTCGCTCACCCGGTAAGTGACCTCCAGAAAAATCGGCTTGCGGAATGTCTTGTTGGTCGATTCCGGGCAGATGCCCCGGCGCAGCAGACGTTCCGCATTTCTCTCCATCTCCATCCGGTAACTGTCGTTGGGGTTGCCGCCGGCATTTCTCACCGTCAGATTCTCCCTCTGCATGGCGTCAAAACTGTTCATCATGAGAGAGGACAGATACACGGTCTTGCCGGAGGCGACACTGCCCGCCAGTCCGATCATGAGCATCTCATAGCGGAAGAAATTCTGCGGCAGCTCATTGTGACAGTAAGGGCAGATCATCGTATTGGAATAGAGGGTCACCGCCCCCTCCTCCACATGGAAAGAATATCCGAAACTGTCCGGATCAAAATGTTTCACTGCCAGCTCATGGCCGGAAGCCGTCAGTTCCTGATTTAACTCCGTCATACTCTGATTATCAATGTAGACCCTGTTGGCGTCCACCTGCTCTTCCGGCACGCCCATGGCATTCCAGAAATACAGGTAGGACAGATCTGTCTTCGGCGCTGCCACCTCATTTAAGGCAGGCGACAGAAATCTCGCCCCGTCTGGCCGCAGTAAAAATCCCACCTCATCATTGGATATCTTCCGAAAACAATACGGACATTTTTTTATTTTTACAGTAGTCGTTTCCTGCATCTTCTCCTCCGCCCCTAACATGTCTTTGTCGCTTTTATGGAAATCTCATGCTTGGACTCCAAAATAATATAATAAACGATATCTTTTTTAATGACAGCCGACCGGGTTTTCATGCCCTGATCCCTGCCCATTCCTTCTTCCCGAATCTCAAATGGCGCGCCCTTCGAGCGTACGATCAGAGCGTCCGGATCGTCTGAGGCTCCAATCTCCAGCCCCTGCTCCTCAATATAATACGTAAACTCCCTGCCGGAAGGATGCTTCCCGTACATGAGCACGTGATCTAAGGGAACCGTCCCTCTCCTTCTGCGCCCGTCCGCGCAGGTGGCGCAGCATCCCCCGAAGGCGGAACCGTGGGTGATGAGAAAATCGAGATAAAATACCCGGTACTTCTGCTTTTTCTCCTCCTCCTGCTCCTGCAGTTTCTTTTCCTCTTTCTGGCGGGTCTCCAGATCGGTGACCTTTTCCGCATATTCCAATATATATCTCTGTTTTTCTCTTCGGTTGCTTTGCATCTTCCACTGGACCACACCGGCCGCAGCCAAAAGAACTACCAGAACAATACCGATCTGCATCGTCAACATTTTTGTGTACCTCACCTTATGTATTATCATGGATTAAATTGCACATAGAATGCATCTGGCGCAATCATTATACCATGCTCTTCCCAAATCGCAAAGACAGGGTTTTATTGATTTTTACCGGAAATTGTTATAAAATGATAACTATTCATCCATGCATCCGCGGGATAGTATCGCGGATCAACTTTACATTTACAGAAGGGAACCATTTATGTCTCCGGAAGCATTAATTTTAAAAAAAGAATTTCAGATTTCTGCCGTATCAGCTTTACATTTTTTTGAATATAAAAGCGATTTTATTTTTAAAAGTGAATACCATGACTGCTGGAAGCTTCTGTTTGTGGAATCCGGAGCCTGTGATATCCTGCGTTCCGGCCATGCTTCTGATCCTGTCACCTTAAAAGAGGGGCAGCTGTTCGTGCAGGCTCCCAATGAATATTATTCTTTTAAGGCGGCGGCACAGACCACACCCCTGCTGTTTACCTGCTGCTTCTACTGCGATTCCGCCGCCATGTCCCTGCTCGCCAACCGGGTCTTTGACTGCGGCATGCAGGAACGCAGGCTGCTGTCCGATCTCTCTGCGGAGGGTCGCGCCGCTTTTTCCGTGCGGGTGGATGATTCTTCCCTTTATCATCTGGAACGCAAGCTCAACCAGCCTTTCGGCGGTGAGCAGCTGATCGGAATGTATCTGGAGATGCTGCTGATCAGCCTGATGCGGCAGTACGCGACCTCATCTCCGGAACAGGAAGAGACGGCTTCTCCGCTCTCCAAAGCGGATTCTATCCTTTTAAACCGGATCACAGACTATTATGCCGCTCACATCACAGAAAAGGTAAACATTCATCAGATCTGCCGGGAGTTCTCCATCGGGCGCTCTCATCTGCAGCGGATTTTCCGGGAACAGACCGGTCTGGGCGCCATAGAGTATTTCTGCCAGATGCGGATTCGCGCGGCCAAAAGGCTGATTCGGGAGAATCGGATGAATCTTTCGGATACCGCCCGTGCCCTGGGCTATACGTCCATCCACTATTTTTCAAAGCAATTCAAAAAAATTACCGGGATGCCGCCGTCCCAATATCAGAATTCGATTCGGACGGCCGACAGTGACCCGGTATATCAACATATTGATCTGGAGCAGATTGCTCTTATTTCCAAAGATCCCGAGGATAAAGACCATCCTGCTTCTTAGCCTCGATGGCTTCCATGACGGTGCGCTTATCTTCATGATAAGTGACACCGTACCACTTTTCCTCAGATTCTAGCACTTTCACGCTGGCCTTTCCCTCTTTCAGCAGCTCGCCTACCACATTTGGCAGGAAAAACTCCGCCTTCATCGGGTTCTCCTTCACTTCCGTGTCCAGGAAAACAGGGAACTGCTGTTCCAGTTCATCTAAGATGCCCGGCGTAAAGCCCCAGCAGTTCATGGAGATGAGGGTATGAGCCGGAATATCTTCCCACGTCGCCCCGTCATCCAAAGTAAATGCGGCTCCCTCGCCTCTTTTCTCGATTCTGGTACGCTCCACGATATCCGTCAGATAGTTGTCCCCATCCACATGACAGATACCTCTCGCTACGGAACCATTCTCCGTGATAGTGTTCTCAATGTAAAAACCGATCATGGCATAGCTGTATTTCTCCCCGTCCTCATGGGTCGTCAGAAAATCATACATCATCTGGAATGCCTTCGGTCCGTAATAATCATCTGCATTGATGACCACAAACGGTTCTTTTATCACATCCTTGCAGCACAGGAGAGCGTGTCCCGTACCAAAAGGCTTCTCCCGTCCTTCCGGCACATGGTACCCCTCCGGCAGCTTATCAAGCTCCTGGAATACATACTCTACCTCTATGAAAGGCTCCATACGGCTGCCCACCATGCGGACAAACTCTTCCTCAATGGCATGCTTTATGATAAAAACTACTTTTTTAAATCCGGCTCTTTTTGCATCGTATACAGAAAAATCCAAGAGGGTATGCTTCTCATTATCTACCGGGTCCATCTGTTTCAGTCCGCCATAGCGGCTTCCCATGCCTGCGGCAAGTACAACAAGTGTTGGTTCTCTCATCGTATTTTTCTCCTTTTCATTTTTTCGTTTTTTCTATTTTCCCACAAAAGCCGACAAAGTGCAATTCCCTTTCTTTATTTTTTCTTAAGATTCTTCATCGAATTGTTTGAATTATTTATATTCTTTTACTTGCAGACTTTTCCATTAGGCCATATAATAAAAGAATTACAAAGGACAGTCTGCCGTCCTGTTCCTTACGAAAATGTATGGATATACGGCGGTACACTACGAGCAAGGAGAGACATATGAAACAATTCAGACATACTATACAACATCACAATTTGCACATGCAGGCTCCTGTAAGACTTTCTCATATTAATCTTTATCACTGTGATACCCCCACATCGGATGTATTTCCGGGTCACCCGTACGCCAAACTGATTTTTGTACGAAAAGGCTGCGGCCGCCTGCACTATAAAGACTGCCAGATTCCTTTTGAGACCGGCACCCTCATACTGATGAATCCGGAACGGCAGAAGTTCTCGATTGAGGTTGATGAGAATCCCACGAACCTTGTGATCCTCGGGATGGAGTATCTTTATTTCACACAGCAGGAAAATATATTCGATGAACCTTTTGTTCTGCAGCAGTGCCCGTCAGATATGTATTCCTTTTTTATAGATAAGATAGTAAATGAAGTCATAACACAGCCGACTTCCTTTGAGGAGGTTTGCAGTCATTATACGGAGCTTCTCCTCATTTTCCTCCAGCGGGATACCGACATCC
>DXEQ01000170.1 GCA_019114885.1 Candidatus Anaerobutyricum stercoripullorum | reverse complement strand
CCGGTGGAGCAGAGTCTCCATCATTGTCTGGAGTGCATGGATATCGTCTTTACTTAATGCCATTGGATTCACCCTCCCTCATTATTATCTATACGATATAATTATTTATAACACAATATATCTGCTTTGTCCACAGTTATTTTGGAATTATCGTACCATATTTTACACAAATTGGAAAGACTAAAATTGGAAATTTGAAAAGTAAGAGGAAATGTGGATTCTTTCACATCTGTTAGATTTGGGAAAGATTGTGGTTAGAATGTGATGATAAAATAAAAGCAAGAACAGGGAAAAGAACGAAGCCTGTTTCAAAAAGCAGATAGTATGAAATAAGAATCAGGGAGGCGACAGAAAATGAAAGTATTGCAGACGAAGAATCTTAAGAAATATTATGGCTCGGGCGAGAGTCTGGTGAAGGCGCTGGATGGGGTAGATCTCAGTGTGGAGCAGGGAGAGTTCGTGGCGATCGTAGGCACCAGCGGCAGTGGAAAGTCCACCCTGCTTCATATGCTTGGTGGATTGGATTATCCGACGGAGGGCAGTGTGCTTGTGGACGGAAAGGACATTTCCCGGCTGAAAGAGGACGCACTTTGTATTTTCCGGCGCAGGAAGATTGGATTTGTGTTCCAGAGTTATAATCTGGTGCCGGTGCTGAACGTCTATGAAAATATGGTCCTGCCCATTGAACTGGACGGCAACGAGGTGGACGCGGAGTATGTCGCCCAGGTGGCGGAGATACTGGGGCTTAAGGAGCGACTTCACAGTATGCCGAATCAGCTGTCCGGCGGACAGCAGCAGCGGGTAGCCATCGCGCGGGCGCTGGCCACGAAGCCGGCGATTTTACTCTGTGACGAACCGACCGGGAATCTCGATTCGAAGACCAGTCAGGATGTGCTGGGGCTGTTGAAGGTGACAGGAGAGAAGTTCGGGCAGACCATTGTGATGATCACGCACAACGAGGAGATCGCGCAGATGGCGGACCGGATCGTCCGCATCGAGGACGGCAGGATCAAAGGTGGTGATCAGAATGCGTAAGGTAAAAAATAAAAAGGTCATCCGGCGACTGTCAGACCGGAGTTTCCGGGCGTCACGGACACGAAATGGAATTGCCGTCATTGCCATTGCTCTGACGGCCATGCTCTTTACGACACTGTTTACCCTTGGAATCGGGGTGATGGAGAACTTTCAGAACGAGACCATGCGCCAGTCGGGAAGCGACTGCCATGGGGTGATCAAAAATATTACCCGGGAACAGTATGACCGGCTCCGGCAGGACCCGTCCATTGTGGAGGCGGCGGACTGTATACTGGTGGCGGACGGTGTGGAGAATGAAGCCTTTTTGAAACGGCATCTGGAAGCCTGGTATTATCCGCAGTATCATTATAAACACTGCTTTATCAATATCATTGACGGGCGTGCGCCCGAGGCAGCCGACGAGATTCTTATGGACGAGGTATCCATGGAACTTCTCGGACTTGCGCCGGAGGCCGGACAGCAGGTGGAATTGGATCTGCGGGTCAAAAACGATGATCCGGAGGTGACGAAGAGAACATTTACCGTGTCCGGAGTCATCAAGGCAGATCCGGCGCTGGATGTGGGCTTTGCCATAGTGTCGGAGGCATACCTTGAAAAATATGCCGATGAGCTTGTCTACACTTACGATAAAGATTATTCCCTGACCGGAGCCATCCGCATGGACATTACATTTTCCAGCTCCTTTGGCATGCAGGAAAAACTGGAGAAGGTAATTGAAGACGCGGGATATTCCACGGATGAATCCGATCCGGATTATGTGGCGAACAATGTAAACTGGGCGTACGTGTCCGGAAGCGGAGATTCAGACCCCACCACCATGGGCGCGGTGGGCGGCGGACTGCTGCTCATCATTCTGACAGGATATCTCATCATTTATAACATTTTTCAGATATCGGTGATCCGGGATATCCAGTATTATGGTCTGTTAAAAACGATCGGAGCCACCGGGCGGCAGGTAAAAAAGATGATCCGGCGGCAGGCGCTGCGGCTGGGAATCATGGGAATCGTGCCCGGCCTGGCACTTGGTTATGTGTGCGGCCGCGTCATGCTGCCGCAGATGATGAGCATGACTTCCTACACCGGCGACACGGTGACAGTCTCGTTGCACCCGGCCATCTTTCTGGGGGCGGCGGCATTTACCCTCCTTACCGTGTGGATTTCCACGGGAAAACCAGCACGGATGGCGGCGAAGGTGTCTCCGGTGGAAGCAGTGCGCTACTCAGATACCGGAAGAGGGAGAAAGAGAGGAAAGCGGTCCACAGACGGCGGCAGACTGCCGAAGATGGCTCTGTCCAATCTGGGAAGAAATAAAAAGCGGACAGTGCTGGTAATCATTTCTCTTTCCCTGTCGCTGGTACTTTTAAACAGTGTGTTCACGATCACCCATTCCTTTGATCTGAACACTTATCTGAAAAAGTTTGTGTCATCCGATTATCAGATTGCCAACGCGGCATATTTTAATGTGATGAACGGCTATTATGGCTCGGACGAGGAGAGCATCGGGGAGGAGAACCTGACAGAATCCTTTGTGAAATACTGTCAGTCCCTGCCGGGCTATGAGGACGGCGGGCGTCTGTATATGACACAGCTTGTCGGCCTTCGCAAAGATTCCTGGAAAGTGCCGGATACCATCCTGCGGACGGCGGACGGACAGCCGGGGAAGAGCTTCGGCGGTGAGATTGTTCCGTTTAATTCACTGGATGAGGATAACTGGCTGGTAAGTTTTTATGGAATGGAAGACTTCTTTTATCCGATTCTTGAGGTCTGTCAGGGCGAATCGAATCCGGAGAAGCTGAAAGAAAAGATGGATACCGGAAGATATATTCTGGTGAGCACCATGACGGACGATTATGGAAATGTGGAGAAAGGCGAACAGGTACATCAGCCGGGCGACAAGGTGACGCTCTCTTTTGGGGACGGACAGACCCGGGAGTTTGAAGTGCTGGCTGTCATAAAAGAAAATACGTACGGTATGACGAACAGAAGCTTTATGACGCCTTTTATGTATTATGTGCCGGCAAATGTATTCCGGGAGATGGCGTCCGACCAGTTCCTCATGAGCTTTTCTTTCAACGTGGAGGACGCGCAGGAGAAGACGATTGGGCAGGCGCTGGAAACCTACACCACACAGGTGGAATCCACCATGGATTATGAGTCCAGAGACCACTGGGTGGAACAGTTTGACGGCCTGACCCGCCTGTTTGTGGTCATCGGAGGCGCATTGTCCTTTGTCATCGGTATCATCGGCGCGCTGAATTTTGTGAATGCCATCCTCACAGGTATTGTCACAAGGCAGGGAGAGTTCGCCATGCTGGAGGCCATCGGCATGACAAAGCGGCAGCTTCGCCGGATGCTGATTCTGGAGGGAATGTATTACGCGCTGGCGACCATCGCTTTTTCGCTGGTCATCGGCTGCCTGTTCTCCGTCTCAGCGCTGCGGGCACTCTCCGACGGTATGTGGTTTATGACTTATCATTTCACCATCCTGCCAATGACGGCGGTATTTCCGGTGCTGCTTCTTTTGGGAGTAGCGGTTCCTGCCCTCGCATTTCGCTTCTTTAAGAAAGAAAGCGTGGTGGAACGGCTGCGGCGGTTCGAAGGATAATCTGCAAAACCTCAGGCGGCTGATACGCATTGTCGTATCGGCCGTCTTTTTTTCTGATTGTCTTTATCCGAGAGTTGTATTAAAATAATACTCTGTATTGAAATGCATGATTGTGTCGGTTCAGGAGGAAAAGAGTATGAAGTTAATGAAAACAACAGACAGTGTGGGACAGGTTTTATGCCATGACGTCACACAGATCATAAAAGGCGTGACGAAGGGCGCGGCATTCAGAAAGGGCCACATCATCCGGGAGGAAGATATACCCGTTCTCCTGAGCCTCGGCAAGGATCATATCTATGTGTGGGAAAGTGACGAATCCATGCTGCACGAAAATGACGCGGCGGAAATACTGCGGCAGATCTGTCAGGGAAGCGGAATGACCGCGACGGAGCCAAAGGAAGGAAAGATAGAGCTGATTGCGGAGCATGACGGTGTGTTTGTTGTAAATGTGGAGAAACTGAACGCCGTGAACGCCCTGGGAGAGATGATGATTGCGACCCGCCACGGAGGATTTACGGTACGAAAAGGAGACAAGCTTGCCGGGATGCGGGTCATACCTCTTGTCATAAAAAAAGAGAAAATGGAAGCGGCGCGCGCTGCCGCCGGCGACCAGCCTCTGCTGGATGTCGTTCCATTTAAGAAGAAGAAATACGGTCTGGTCACAACGGGCAATGAAGTCTATTACGGCAGGATTGAGGACACATTTACCCCGACCATAGAAGAGAAAATGCGGGAATTCGGCGCCGAGATGGGTCAGCATGTCATTCTGGACGATGATCACGGGAAAATCACGGCAGCCATCAATCAGATGCTCGCGGACGGTATGGACATGGTCCTGTGTACCGGCGGGATGAGTGTGGACCCGGATGATAAGACGCCGCTTGCCATCAGAAATACGGGGGCAGAGATCATAAGCTACGGAGCGCCGGTCCTTCCCGGCGCCATGTTCCTGCTGGCATACACCGATGACGGGCGGCCGGTTATGGGGCTTCCCGGCTGTGTGATGTACGCGAAGCGGACCATCTTTGATCTCGTTCTCCCGAACATCATGGGGGACGTTCCTGTGACTGCCAGGCGACTGGCAGAATACGGGGAGGGCGGTTTATGCCTGAATTGTGAGAAATGCACGTTCCCGAACTGCTCTTTCGGAAAATAAGATGGAGATAACAGCAGGATGACAGGACCTTTGTGGACG
>DXEQ01000169.1 GCA_019114885.1 Candidatus Anaerobutyricum stercoripullorum | reverse complement strand
TATGGAAAATATTTTTCAACTTCTTTCCAGAACTCCGGAGAATGATTCATATGTCGGCGGTGCGCCAGCTCGTGAACCACCACGTAGTCCAGCAGCTCATCGGGCAGATAGTAGAGTTGGTAATTAAAGTTTACATTTCCTTTTGTGCTGCAGCTTCCCCATCGGGTTCTCTGATTGCGGATGGTGATTCGTCCGACAGTCACTCCCATTTTTTGGCTGTAATACTCAACCCGCCGGACAAATTTCTTTTTTATCTCCTCAATTTCTTCTTTCGTCAGCTCCTGAACGGGAACGGCTCCCGTCGTTTTCTGCACAACAGCTTTTTGCTCCGCCTTTTTCACCTTTTCCCAGACCCAGTTCCGGTGTTGTTCCAGAAATTCTTTCAGTTCCCGCTCTGAAAGCCGGACGGGAATCCGGGCCAGCACTTCTCCATTCTCCTTAACCTGCAAGCCGATTGTCTTCCGGGACGAACGGATAATTTGAATCGGTACATTTTCTTCCTCACCATCTGTTTCTTTTTCATTATAATGCAAAATGTATTCCCGAAGCATTGACTATTTCCTCCCGTCACATATTATCTTTTTCAGAAAAATGGCAACCGCATCCGTCGCCAGGCCGGTCCAAAGTATTGCCCGTGTCAAGTCGTCACACCTGCACAAAGTAACGGCCCAGAAACCATAAAAGCAGCATGATCTGCAAAATCAGAAAAACCGGCACGCCGATGGTGAACTTTCTGTGCAGCGTCTTGTGATGAAAGCCATACATTCCTGCCAGTGCTCCGACACTCCCGCCAGCGATCGCTGCCAGCAGGAGCGCGCTCTCCGATATCCGCCACCGGTGATGTTTTGCTTTCCATTTATCCATCCCGTACAACAGAAATGTAAAAATATTGATGATGATCAGATAGTATACTAATATTTTCATTGTTCTTCTCCTTTTATAGCTGCGCTCCGGGATGTCGGGTGCTCTCCCGGAGCAGCGGGAATTTATCACTTCATTTTTTATATAGATGATATCACGACAGCCATTCTCTGTTAAGTGTTTTTAACCTTGCCAAGGCAAACCGGCTTGTGCTAAGATTGTCGTGGTATTTTTTTACACAGGAGGTTATCATGGAGACCATAAAGAAGTTTATACGATATTACGGTCCGTACAGGACGGTATTTTTTCTGGATCTTTTGTGCGCGGCATGTATCAGCCTCATTGATCTGGCATACCCGCAGATTCTCCGGACCGCGACAAACACGCTTTTTACGAGAGACAGCGCCGTGATTCTTAAGGCACTGCCGTTGATCGCGGCGGGACTTTTTATCATGTATGTGATTCAGAGTCTGTGCAAATATTATGTGACCTATCAGGGTCATATGATGGGCGCACATATGGAAAGAGACATGCGCCAGCAGCTCTTTGACCATTACGAGGAGCTTTCTTTTTCCTATTACAGTCAGAACAATTCCGGACAGATGATGAGTAAACTGGTGTCGGACCTGTTTGATATCGCAGAGTTCGCGCACCACGGACCGGAGAATCTTTTCATCTCACTGGTGAAGATCGTCGGTTCCTTTGTTTTCCTGTTCCTCATCAACTGGCGGCTGGCTCTGCCTCTTATTGTTCTGGTTTTCTGTATGTTTCTCTTTTCGCTGCGGCAGAACCAGCGGATGCAGGAGACTTTCATGGAGAACCGGCGCAAGATCGGAGATGTGAACGCCAGCCTGCAGGATACGCTGGCCGGTATCCGGGTGGTGCAGTCCTTTGCCAATGAGGATATTGAACGGAAGAAGTTTAAAAAGAGCAATCACGCCTTCTTACTGTCCAAGAAGGATAATTACAATTGCATGGGCAACTTTATGAGCTGGAACCTGTTCTTTCAGGGGATGATGTATCTGGTAACGCTGGTGTACGGCGGTTATCTCATCGCCCGGGGACAGATGGCTCCGGCAGATCTGGCTATGTACGCCCTCTATATTGGCATCTTTATCAGCCCGATCCAGATTCTCGTGGAACTGATCGAGACCATCCAGAAAGGTCTGTCCGGCTTCCGCCGTTTCCTAGACGTCATGGAGACAGAACCGGAGATTGAGGACGCGCCGGACGCTTCGGAGCTTGCAAATGTACACGGACACGTCTGCTATGAGGACGTTTCTTTCCATTACAGTGATGATGACACGCCGGTCCTCTCCCATGTATCCTTTGAGATTCCGGCCGGAAAGTCCATCGCTCTCGTAGGTCCGTCGGGCAGCGGCAAGACGACTATCTGCTCTCTTCTGCCACGATTTTATGATGTGACCGGAGGCCGGATCACCATTGACGGACAGGATGTGCGGACATTGACACTCAAAAGTCTGCGCAGCCAGATCGGTATGGTCCAGCAGGACGTGTACCTGTTCTGCGGCACCATCCGGGAAAATATCGCCTACGGCAAACCGGGCGCATCCATGGATGAGATCATCGCGGCGGCAAAGCGGGCCAACATCCACGACTTTATAGAAGAACTTCCGGATGGATATGATACCTACGTGGGCGAGCGGGGCGCCCGCCTGTCCGGCGGCCAGAAACAGCGGATATCCATTGCCCGGGTATTCCTGAAGAATCCGCCGATCCTGATTCTTGACGAGGCCACCAGCGCTCTGGACAATGAGAGCGAACGCTGGATCCAGCAGAGTCTTGAAGAGTTGTCCAGAGACAGAACGACC
>DXEQ01000168.1 GCA_019114885.1 Candidatus Anaerobutyricum stercoripullorum | reverse complement strand
TGGACGGCCATGGGCAGAGTGTTTGACATCTTCGTCCTGAACTGTCTGTGGCTTCTGTGCTGCCTGCCGGTGTTCACCATCGGCCCCGCCACCACGGCGCTTTTTTACGGCATGTTCGGCATCCTGCGGGGAGACGGCGGCTATCCGTCCAGAGACTTCTTCAAATCTTTTAAGCTGAATTTTAAACAGGGCCTGCAGCTGGGCATTCCCCTCACGCTGGTCGGCGCCTTCCTCGCCATCGACATGTACCTCTGCTATCACACCGGAAGAGGCATCTATACTTTCTTCCTGTTTTTCTTCGGCGTACTGTTCGTGGTCTGGCTGGCGCTCATCCTGTATGTGTTCCCGCTGCTGTCCAAGTTTGAGCGCACCAACCGGCAGATTCTGATCTGGGCTTTCACCTTATGTATCAAGAATCTCCCGAAGACCCTCTATATGTTTTTCGCCCTGGGCCTCGGCCTCTGGCTTATGCACCTGCTGCCGGGACTGCTCTTTATCATCCCCGCCTATATCGCGGAGACCTGCACCGCCATCCATCTGGGCATCCTGGACGAGTACCTGCCTCCGGTCATCACAGAGGATGATACGGACGGCGCAGCCGACAATAATAAAAAAGAAATCATTCCGCCGGACGATGATATGAAGTGGCTGCTGTAAGGCCCACGGCCCTCGCGCCGGCAGTGGCCGCAGCACTGCGTTTGACGGCGACACCGGGGTCTGACGGCTTCGCGCTCTGCTGTGGCGCCGGCCGCAAAAGCTCCTCATTGCCCGGCCGGCGGATCGCCCATTATTTCAGAAAGGAATCATGACCATTTATGAGAAAACGTGGAAAAGAAAAAGAGCCCTCCATCTTCCGCCAGGAGATGAAGAGGGACTGGAATACATTTAAGAATCTGAAAGGATTTAAAAAGAAGCTGGGCTTTTTGTGGGACTATTATAAGCTTCCCGTCACGCTTCTTGTCACGCTTGTCGTCTTTGTGTGCATCTTCGCCCACATGCTCTGGGAGGGCCAGAAGCCCCGGAGACTGCAGGCCTGCGTTGTCCTGAACACAGAAGACAGCTGCGTCTACTGGTTCCGCCAGTTTGAGGAGGAACTGAAACAGGACGGCAAGCCGGGCAGCATCGAGCTGAACGAAGACCAGCCTTTTGATTACGACAATTCTTATTACTATCTGCATGAGATTGAAGTGATGACCACCGTCTCCTCACAGCGGATGGACGTGGCTGTCTGCAACGAGGACATGTACTCGTACCTGCTGGCCATCAACGCCTGCATGCCCCTCGACGAGGCCCTGCCTGCCGACCTGTACGCCGACCTGGAAGGCCGCGGCATGATCGATCATAACACCGCCAATCTGCAGATGGACGAGAACGGCGAGATCAACGAGGCCGACGGCATCGACGGAGACTACGCTGTCAATCTGGAAGGCACGGAATTCGAAGAGCGCTACAACAAGCCTGAGGAGCAGATTGATGTGCAGACCGGCGCCGCGGAAGCGGGTACGGACGCTCCGCTTTACGCCGTCATCATCTCCAACACGGAACATCTGGACGACAGCGTCGCCTTTATCCGGGCTCTGACCCAGGAGGATCTGCTGCCGTAAAAGGAAAACATAGAAACACACCGGGGCCGCCGCATCGTGATATGCTGATCGGATCACGATGCGGCGGCCCCTTTCGGTTCTCTGCCCCTTATGTTCTTCTGCCGGCACGTGTTCTTTTACCGGTACGGCAGTCTCTCTTATGTACTCTCTCTTTCCACCAGGTAGACCGGCAGCACGGTCCGCTTCGGCACCAGCTTGCCTTCCACCGCCTTATCCAGATACTCCACCGCCATGGTGGCCATCTCCTTGATCGGCTGGTGGATCGTGGTCAGCTGCGGCGCCGTGGCCACGGCGATCATGGAATCATCGAAACCGATGACCTTGATCTTCCCCGGCACATCGATGCCCAGATGACGGCAGATCTGCAGCGCCTGGGCGGCGATGACGTCACTGTTGGCAAAAAGTCCGTCGATCTCCGGATGCTCCCGCAGGGTACGCTCGATCATATCCACGTAATTCATGGCGTCGAACTGCACGACCTCCGTCAGAATCTCCAGAAACGGAATATTGTATTCCGCACAGACCTGTCGGAATCCCACCACACGACTGTCCGCCGACATGGGAAGGTCGGTAAAGCTTCCGATGTGCAGCAGATGTTTGCAGCCGGCGCTGATCAGCTTTTTGGCCGCCAGCGCGCCGCCCTGGATATTATCACACTCCACCGACGCCGTCGCCGTATCCACATACCGCTCTACCGTGATGACCGGGATATCCAGTCTCTCAAAAGCGGAGGCGTCCACCGCACCGCTGAACAGGACCAGACCGGCCACCCGGTTGCTGTAACACATATCCACATACTCCAGCATCTTGTCATCCCGCCCCTGGGAGTTGCAGAGGGTGATCTTGTAGCCCTTTTTGTGGGCTTCATTCTCCAGATTACTGATCATCTCCGCAAAATACGGATGCCGGATATGAGGAACAATCACCCCTATGGTATTTGAACTTTTATTCTGCAAAGAACGCGCCAGCTCATTTGGCCGATAGTTCAGCTTCTTCATGGCCATCGCCACTCGCTCCCGGGCATTGTCGCTGATATATCCCCGGTTGTTCAAGACCCGGGATACCGTCGTCACCGTCAGGCCAGCCTCCCTTGCAACGTCCTTCAAGGTTGCCATTTTACTTCTCCTTTGTCTGTCTGTGAGTAACTTATTTCTTCTACTCCACCTCAAAAATCCGATAATCCTCCACATGGACAAGCGGCATCTCCAGCGATACCTCCGCGTCACGCAGCTCAAAGGTACCCAGCTGTTCGCCGTCTCCGAAGAATACTTCCAGAATCCGGTCGTCCACGATAAAGAGCAGTTCCTTCTGCCACGGGATTGCCTGGAAAGCATTGCGGTCCACGGTGAAGCTTCCGGTCTCCGGGCTGTACTCCACCCAGCTTCCGTTGATGTTCCAGCGGAAGTCTTCCAAGATATTCTCCTCCACTGTCAGGCGGATCACAACCGCCTTCTTCTTCTCCGGCCGGCAGACGATCGTATTATTCTCATCCGCCACAACCTGCTCCGTGATCTCCACTGCCTGTTCCCAGAGCTCTCTTACCGGCTTCTGTACGATCGTGAAGCCGTCTTTTCCACGCCGGCAGGATAACTCCACCGGAATACCGTAGGCCCCTGTATAATTCCGGCCGTCATTCTGCATACGCAGCCACGGGATGGAGATTACCCGGTCTTCCACGCCGGAAAATGTCTGGGCCGCATACGGGAGTCCTGTCATGTATGCCCATTTCTTCTCGCCGTCCGTCTTAAACTCATAGCCGTCGAACTCGCCCTCATAGTAGAATCCATCCGCCGACCAGAAGAACCAGCGCTTCTCTCCGTCTTCCGTGGACAGTTCAAAGATGTCCGGACACTCCCAGGCGTCTTTTAAAGTGAACTCGTCCACCAGATTCCAGTTGACCAGGTCCTCTGAGCGCAGGATGCCGAAATCATTGCCCCGCAGCCACAGCGCCATGATGTAGGCGCCGGACGCTTCGTGCCAGTACACCTTCGGATCGCGGCTGTCCCTGTAGATTACCGGAACGCACGGTTCCTTCCTCTTGTGCAGGGTTACGCCCCCGTCCACGCTCCATGCCAGCTTCTGCGTAAACTGCTGTCCCTTGCTCCACTCATCGTTGCCGCCGGCCGCCGTGTAGAAAAACAGCAGCGCGTCTTCCGGAAGTCCCAGAAGTCCCCGCTCATTTTTGATGGCGCAGCCCGAATAGATGGTGCCGTTCTCATCCGGGAACATCACGGAATCCACCTGCTCCCAGTGCAGCAGGTCTCTGCTCACAGCGTGTCCCCAGCTCATATTGTTCCACTGGATGCCGAACGGATTATACTGGAAATACAGATGATAGACGCCGTTGTTGTCGCGGACCATACCGTTTGGATCGTTGGTCCATCCGCTCTTTGCCGCAAAGTGGATGACCGGATGGGTATCCGCCGCTTCCTCTCTCTGACCGGAGAGATGAATCTCTTCCGAAAATGTCTCCGGCACATCCTCCGCGGACACGCGGATCTTCTTTCCCTCGCAGCCAGTAAGAGGAATCTGCGCGTAAAAATTGCAGGAATAGCCGCTCTCCTGCTCATCGTCCACAGGAACCATGATCTCCGTCAGCTTCTCTTCGAAGCCGCTCTCCTCATCCAGAAGAAAGAGCCGCAGCATCTTTTCTTTCTTCTGTGCGCAAATTGGAATATTCAGATATTGTTCATTGACTGTAAAATCTTTTTTCATCGGCGCTGTCTCCCCTGTTCTT
>DXEQ01000167.1 GCA_019114885.1 Candidatus Anaerobutyricum stercoripullorum | reverse complement strand
CACGAGGGGAGTTCTTCTCTGCGGAGATGAGAATAAGGTGATCCGGGACTTTTCCATTGATTCGCGGGAAGGAAGCGAGGACAGCATCTTTGTTCCGATCATCGGGGAGCGGGTGAACGCGCACCGGTTTATCGAGGGTGCGCTGGAGTTAAACGGCGCTACATTTACTTCGGAACATTGCCCGGAAGGGGAAGATGGGGCGGCAAAAGGAGACAGGCTCTGGGAACAGATCGCAAACAAAACCGGCATGGTCAAGCCATGGATCTATGTGAAAGATACCGTGCGCGCCATGCAGCAGGTGGGAACCTGCTATCGGAACCGGCTGTCTCTTCCGGTGGTGGCCGTGACGGGCAGCGTGGGAAAGACGACCACCCGGGAGATGATCGCGACAGCTCTCTCTGCGGGAAAGCGGGTGTTCCAGACTCTGGGCAACCAGAACAGTCAGATCGGCGTGCCGCTGACCCTGTCCCACATGTCACCGGAAGACGAGGCGGCGGTGCTGGAGATCGGCATGAGCGAGAGGGGACAGATTGAGACGCTCACGAAGATGATACGACCGGATATCGCTGTGGTGACCATGATCGGCGTCAGCCATATCGCCCAGCTGAAATCGCAGGAGAATATCTGCCTTGAAAAAATGGATATCGTCAAAGGTGTGCCGGAGGACGGCATGGTCTTCTTAAACGGCGATGATCCGTTCCTCGTGCCTTACCGGGGAAGACTGGAGCAGAAGACGTTCTTCTACGGACTGAGTGACGACTGTGATTACCGGGCGGAGGATATCGTAAACGGCGACGGGCAGATTTCCTTCACGTTCTGCGCAGATGATCTGCGCCTGCCGGTGACCCTCTCCACCATGGGGGAACACAATGTGCGCAACGCCCTGGTGGCTCTTGGCGTGGCCCATCAGATGGGCGTGGACGTGTCGGCAGCGGCAAAGAAGCTGTCAAAGTTCCACGGACAGAGACTTAAGTTTGTCCGCTGCGGACGCTGTACGGTCATTGACGATACCTACAATGCCAGCCCGGATTCCATGAAGGCTTCCGTGGGCGTGCTTTCTTCCATGGCAAATGTACAGGGAAGACGGGTTGCCGCGCTCTCAGACATGCTGGAACTGGGAGAGGATGAGAAAAGATACCACTATGAAGTAGGAGAATATATCGCAGAGAAAGAAATAGACGAGCTGGTCGTTTTCGGTGAACTGTCCAGGGAGATTCTTAAGGGAGCGGAGGAAGCGTGTGCCGAAAGAAAACGCCCGTGCGTGAGAAAAACGGCGGATGAGCAGCCGGAAACAGCGGCCGGGGTGATGCCGGGAGCAACTGACGGGTCCGCGGAGCCTGTCAGCAGACAAAGGGGTCTGGTGCTCACGGAAGCAAAGGACAGGGAGGCGATGACTGCCTATCTGATGCGGACGCTTCGTCCGGAGGATGTGGTTCTTTTAAAAGCTTCCAACGGCATGAAGCTTTTTGAGGTGGCAAAGGCTCTGACAGAGCAGAATGTAAAGTAGAAACAGGATAAAAATATGGCAACAGGAAGAAGAGGTTTTTCATGAATCAGAAGACATATAATGCGAACAGTATATCGGTTCTGGAGGGACTGGAGGCCGTGCGTAAGCGTCCGGGTATGTACATAGGAAGCGTATCCACCAAGGGACTGAATCATTTGATTTATGAGATCGTGGATAACTCTGTGGACGAACATTTGGCAGGCTACTGCCATAATATCCAGGTGATTCTGGAAGAAGATGGCACGGCGGTGATCTCCGACGACGGACGTGGTATCCCGGTGGGGATTAACGAGCAGACCGGGCTTCCGGCGGTGGAGGTGGTATTTACCATGCTGCATGCCGGCGGCAAGTTCGGCACCGGCGGATACAAGATTTCCGGCGGTCTCCACGGCGTGGGTGCCTCCGTGGTCAACGCCCTCTCGGTCTGGCTGGAAGTCAAGGTGCGCTCGGACGGGAAGATTTATCAGCAAATGTACGAACAGGGCAAGCCGGTGGCTCCGCTGGAAGTGATCGGAAAATGTAAAAAAGGAGAGACGGGAACTACCGTCACATTTCTTCCCGACGGAGAGATTTTTGACAAGACGTATTTTAAGGCAGACACGATCAAGAGCCGTCTGCATGAGACAGCGTACCTGAATCCGGGATTGTCCATCACATTTGAAAATCGCCGTCCCGGTGAGGAGGAGACCGTCGTCTATCATGAGGAAGACGGCCTGAAAGCCTATGTGAAAGATCTGAATCAGGGCAAGCCTCTGGTCAGTGAGATCATTTATTTCAAAAAGAAAGTGGATGATATTGAGGTGGAGACGGCCTTCCAGTACGTGGACGAGTTTCAGGAGACGATTCTCGGTTTCTGCAACAATATCTGCACCATGGAGGGCGGCACCCACATCACCGGTTTTAAGACGAAGCTCACCTCCGTCATGAACCAGTACGCCAGAGAACTGGGCGTCCTCAAGGACAAGGACCCGAATTTTACCGGCGCGGACGTGCGTAACGGTCTGACGGCAGTGCTGTCCATCAAACACAAAGATCCGCGGTTTGAGGGGCAGACAAAGACGAAACTGGATAATCCGGATGCCGGAAAAGCCGTCAATGACGTGTTGGGCGAGGAACTGGTGCTGTATTTCGACCGGAATCTGGAAGAACTTAAGAAGGTGCTGGCCTGCGCGGAAAAGTCGGCGAAGATCCGCCGGGCGGAAGAAAAAGCCAAGACCAATCTCATCACCAAGTCGAAGTTTTCCATTGACACCAACGGTAAGCTGGCCAACTGTGAGAGCCGCAAGCCGGAGGAGTGCGAGGTTTTCATCGTGGAGGGAGATTCTGCCGGAGGCTCTGCCAAGACGGCCAGAAACCGCCGGACGCAGGCCATCCTTCCAATCCGGGGCAAGATCTTAAATGTGGAGAAAGCCTCCATGGATAAGGTGCTGGCCAATGCGGAGATCAAGACGATGATCCACACCTTTGGCTGTGGATTTTCCGAAGGATACGGCAACGATTTTGATATCAGCAAGCTGCGATATCACAAGATCATCATCATGACGGATGCCGATGTGGACGGGGCGCATATTGCCACCCTGCTGCTCACATTTTTCTATCGGTTCATGCCGGAGCTGATCAGCCACGGTCACGTATATCTGGCTACGCCGCCCCTGTATAAGGCGGTGCCGAAACGAGGCAAAGAGGAGTATCTTTACGATGACAAGGCGCTGGAGCGTTATCGGAAGACCCACAAAGGCTCATTTACTCTGCAGCGGTACAAAGGTCTCGGTGAGATGGATGCGGAACAGCTCTGGGAGACGACGCTGAATCCGGAGACCAGAGTTTTAAAACAGGTGGAGATTGAGGACGGGCGCATGGCCTCCGCTGTCACCTCCATGCTCATGGGCAGCGAGGTGCCGCCGCGGCGGGAATTCATCCATGCCCACGCAAAAGATGCAGATCTGGACTTGTAGAGAATAAAACAGAACGGAGGACTTTATGTCGGAACAGATCATAAAAACAGAATTTTCTGACGTCATGCAGAAATCATATATCGATTATGCCATGAGCGTTATCTGCCAGAGAGCGCTGCCCGATGTGCGGGACGGTTTAAAACCGGTGCAGCGGAGGGTGCTCTATGCCATGGAAGAGCTGGGACTGCGGCCGGACCGGCCACACCGGAAGTCTGCGAGAATCGTGGGCGATACCATGGGTAAATACCATCCGCATGGCGACAGCTCCATCTACGAGGCGCTGGTCGTCATGGAACAGGAGTTCAAAAAAGGAATGCCGCTGGTGGACGGCCACGGTAATTTCGGTTCCATCGAGGGAGACGACGCGGCGGCCATGCGTTACACGGAGGCGAAGCTTCAGAAGTTTACGCAGGAGGTGTATCTGGCCGATCTGGATAAAAATGTGGTGGATTTCCGTCCGAACTTTGACGAGACGGAGCGGGAGCCGGAAGTACTGCCGGTGCGGATTCCGAACCTGCTGATCAATGGAGCGGAGGGAATTGCCGTGGGAATGACCACCAGCATACCGCCTCACAATCTTTCTGAAGTCATTGACGGGGTGACTGCATACATGGATAACCCGGATATCGCCACAGAAGAACTGATGCAGTATATAAAAGGTCCGGATTTTCCGACCGGAGGTCTGGTGGTCAATCAGAAAGATCTGCTGTCCATCTACGAGAGCGGCAGCGGCAAGATCAAGCTGCGGGGCCGGGTTGTTTTGGAAAAGGCGAAGAAACGCTCTGAGAGAGACCGTCTGGTCATCACGGAGATTCCGTATACGATGATCGGGGCGAACATCGGCAAGTTTATCGCCGATGTGGTGGGACTGATCGAGAATAAAAAGACTACGGATATTGTGGATGTTTCCAACGAATCTTCCAAAGAGGGGATTCGGATCGTGCTGGAACTTAAGAAAAACGCGGATGTGGAACGACTGGAGAATCTGCTCTAT
>DXEQ01000166.1 GCA_019114885.1 Candidatus Anaerobutyricum stercoripullorum | reverse complement strand
GAGAAAATAAAGATTTGTTACTAACCTGTTACTAACCGTTTCGTTTATTGCCGGATAATCCGGTATAATACCAGACGGTTTCAAAAGCCCAAAAACCGCATAACTATGCGCTGTAACGTGATTCACGGCGCAACAATGCGGTATGCGAAAAAACCTACAAGATTATATGCAGAATAAAGGCACAATGACACAACAGTGAAGTACCCTTCGCGGAAGTTATTCCACGAAGGGTACTTTTTTATTGCGTGGGAAATTGCGTTCCTATATCACAAAAGCACGACCGCCTCGCAGCTGTCAAGGGTCAGACAGCCCGTCCGGCGAATCTCTTCCATCCGTTCTTCTTCTCTTCCCATATTGGACAAAAGCACCTTCGCACGGCCTCCTGATAACGGCAGCGTCTGTCTCTCTTTTCCGTAGTTGGCGGCCACAAAGATATCCTGGCCGTTCTCGTCCGAAATCCGGTGAAAAGCAAAGATCGTATCTCTCTCCTCAAAGTCCGGCACAAATCTTCCGTAAGTGAGCGTCTCTTTATATTCCGGGTTTTTCTTCAAAGCGATCAGCGCCTTATAATAGGATAACACGGAGTCACTCCGGCGCTCCTGCTCTTCCACATTGATCTTTGTATAGTTCGGATTGAGCGCCAGCCATGGCGTCCCGTCCGTAAAGCCCGCGCCGGGACCGGCGTTCCACTGCATCGGTGTTCTGGCATTATCGCGGCTGTTCTCCATGCAGGCTTCCATGGCCTTCTCCTCTGTGCAGCCGGCCATGAGCGCTTCCTGATACTGGTCTTTTGTACTGATATCGTCGTACTCTGCTATATCTTCTCTCCGGCAGTTGGTCATACCAATCTCCTGTCCCTGATACAGGAAAGGCAGGCCATAAAGAAGCAGAGAAGTGGTTGCCAGCATCTTCTTGCCGGCCTCGTTTTTCGCATACTCCGGAAGGAAACGGCTGACGCCCCTCGGCTCATCGTGATTCTCGATGATATTGGCGGCAAATCCCACACCCTGTATCCTCTGCTGAGAGGCAAAGATTGTGTCTCTCCACTCTTTTATCGACGGCTTCCTGCTGCGGTACCAGCCTTCCTCTCCCTGCATCAGTGTGTGGGCGCTGAAATCAAACATGGTAGAAAAATGTCCGTCATCCCCGATAAAGTCTGCCAGCTCATCTTCCTTCATGTTAAAGACCTCCGCCACCGTCATCGCGTCGTATTTTGCGAAAGTATGGCGCTTGATATCCTCAAAATATTCACCGAGCCCCTCCATTTTTTTCAGCCGCCTCGTACACGCGGCCAGACCGTCCGGGCCATCCGGCGAAAGAGACGCAAAATCCGGCTCTTTCTTTATGTTGATGATGGCGTCGATGCGAAATCCCGCGATTCCCTTTTCCAGCCACCAGTTGATCATCCTGTAGATCTCCTCCCGCAGCTTCGGATTCTCCCAGTTCAGATCCGGCTGTTCCTTCGCGAACAGATGCAGATAGAACAGATCCGTGCCCGGCACCGGCTCCCACACGCTGCCGCCAAAGTAGGACCGCCAGTTATTAGGAACCTTTCCTTCTTTTCCTTTCACGAAATGAAAATATCCGGCGTACTCCCCGTAAGGATCAGCCAGCGCCTTTTTAAACCATTCGTGCTGATCGGAGCAGTGGTTGACCACCAGGTCCATCAGCACATACATCCCCCTCTTCTTTGTCTCAGCCAGCAGTTCGTCAAAGTCCTCCATGGTCCCGAACTCTTTTCCGATACTGTAATAGTCGGAAATATCATATCCCTGATCCACAAAGGGCGACTGATAGATGGGCGAAAGCCAGATAATGTCAATGCCCAGCTCCTTAAGATAATCCAGCTTTGAGATCACGCCCTTAAGATCTCCGATCCCGTCTCCGTTGGTATCCATAAAACTCTTCGGATAGATCTGATACGCTATTTTGTCATGCCACCATTTTCGTTTCATTCTGTTTCTCCCCTGTCTCATAATGTTTTATATATCATATGATCGACCGGGCCGCACAGGCGGCCCGGCCTCTATGACAATCGTCGTATGCGGTCAGCTTCCGCAGTCCAGATCAAAATAAAAGTCCACGCCGCCCTCCTGATTGCTCACGCCAAACTGCTTGCCGTGGGCATGCATGGTGGCCGCCACGATGGACAGACCGATACCGCTGCCGCCGTACTCTCTCGTCCTTGCCTTATCCACTTTGTAAAACTTGATCCACAGCTTGTCAAGGTCTTTTTCCGGAATCGGATTGCCGTCATTATACACATGCACCCGCAGATCTTTCTCCCTCTTTTCGAACCAGATACGGATCGTCCCGTCCTGGAACACGTGGTTCAGCGCATTGGAAAGATAATTGCTGAATACTTCCTCGATCATAAATTCATCCGCCCAGACATACACCGGTCCCTCTTCCTCAAAGATCACCGTATTATTTTTCTTCATAAAAAGAATCTGGGTCGAAGCCAGCTTATTTGTGATCATCTGGCAGATATCAAACCGCTGCATATTAAGCTGCTGGTTGCCAAACTCAATCTGATTCAGTGTCAGAAGCTTCTTGACCATATTGTTCATCTTCTGCGCCTCATCCGCGATGACGTCACAGTAGAAATCCCGGCTCTCCTCATCTTCCGTGATATTCTCCTTAAGACCTTCCGCATAGCCCTGGATGAGGGCGATCGGCGTCTTGAGCTCGTGACTCACATGGGAGAGGAACTCCTTGCGCATCTCGTCGATCTGTTCTTTCTTCTCGATATCTTTCTGCAGCTCCAGATTGGCCGCCTTCAGATCGGCGATGGTCGATTCCAGCTTCTCAGACATCTGATTCATGGAATTGCCCAATACTTCCAGCTCGTCTCCGGTATCCACATGGACCTTCGCGTCAAAATCCAGATGAGACATCCGGTTGGCCACCACGGCCATATCCTTGATCGGGCGGGTGAATCGGGTGGACACAAAGAAGATGATCACACTGCCAATGAGGATACCGCAAAAGCCCATGTAGGCAAGGAACCGACTGCTGATCTGGGCGCTGGCCTGAATGCTCTCCAGGGATACCCGCATGGCAATGAGATAATTATCATCGGTAAAGCCAAACAGGTAGATACCCTGCTGCCCGGTAGCCTGGTCCTTAAGCTGCGTGACGAAATACCCCTTTTCAATGAGGGTGATAAAATTATCCACATCCTCCTGCGCCCACGGAAGCAACTTTCTCCTCCTGGCATAGTCGTCAAAAATTCCCTCCTGCCGGCCCAGGATCACCTGACTGCGGATCTGATCCAGATACCCGAGGATCTCTTCGTAAGTATCACTGCCGTCCATCAGATTACTGAAGATCACCACCTGCGTAAAATAATAATCGCTGGACTGGGCAATCATCATCTTGATGTTGGTGCTGTTGGAGATCTGCTCCAGTTCTTCGTTCATGTTCTCCTGCACCGGAACGTCGTGGAGTACCCCCTTCACATCCTGAAAGGTATCCACGATCTTGGTCTTTTCCGAGGAAATGTAGTACCTCTCCGCAAAAGCAAGATTCAAAAACCATGTAAAATAAATCACAAAGCCGACGATGACGATGAGGATTGCCGTCAGCTTAAATCGTATGGAATAGTATTTCAAAATAATTATTCCTCCGGTACTTCAAATTTGTATCCCATGCCCCAGATCGTCTTGATGTACTCACCCTTGTCGCCCAGCTTGCTCCGAAGCTTCTTTACGTGTGTGTCAATGGTTCTGGCATCGCCGAAGTAATCGTAATTCCAGACATTATTCAATATCTTCTCTCTGGAAAGGGCCACACCCTGATTCATCACAAAATACGTCAGCAGTTCAAACTCCTTAAAGCTTAAGGAGATAGACTTTCCGTCGATCTTCACCTCATGGGCAGAGATATCCAGCTCGATTCCACCGGCCCGCAGCACCTCGC
Organism: Candidatus Anaerobutyricum stercoripullorum; assembly: GCA_019114885.1. GTDB lineage: Bacteria > Bacillota > Clostridia > Lachnospirales > Lachnospiraceae > Anaerobutyricum > Anaerobutyricum stercoripullorum. The sequence continues at coordinate 3,543 of DXEQ01000166.1, read as the reverse complement.
CGGAAGCCAGCGAATTACTTCTTCGTAAGATGGCTTCCACCCGGGCCACCAGAATCTTCGGGCTGAACGGCTTGGAAATGTATTCGTCCACGCCCAGATCAAAGCCGTTTAACTCGTCGCTCTCCTCCCCTTTTGCCGTCAGCATGATGATCGGCACCTGAGAATACTGACGAATCTCCTTTACCACCTCAAAGCCGTCAATTTTCGGCATCATCACATCACAGATCACCAGACTGATGCTTTTATCATCAAAAAAGATATCCAGTGCCTGCTCGCCATCGGCGGCCTCCACGACCTCGTATCCCTTCTTCTTTAAAAAATCGCCGACCAGCTTGCGCATCCGGCTCTCGTCATCTACCACAAGAATCTTCAACTTGTCCATATATACCCTCCGTCTCTTTCCTCATATCTCTCATGATCCCGGCACATTTTCCTGCCGGTCCTGAAACTTCCCGAAGGCCGCAGCCCGGACGGAAAATCTCCCATGGTCATAATAAACATTTACTATGAACATAATGTGAAAAAAGCGGTGAAAATATCACCGCTTCGTCACTTTTTTTATGAATCTCCAGACAGCCAGAATAATCTCCCGCACAACGGCGAAGACCACGAACATCAAGAGGAATCCCACCACGCCAAAGACCACATCGTCAAAATCCATGGTGCCGCTGCCGGAATACCACTGTCCGATCTCGATGGCAAAGGTCAGCACCAGAATCAGAGAAAAAACATAGATAAAGACGATGACCAGCACATGGTTGCGGCTCAGGATCTTAAACAGCGGATAAATGACCAGTACAAGCGCCATGCCGATCAGGCCGATCACCAGAAAATGCAGCTCCTTGTCGCTGAAATTCTTCTCATAGGCGTCATTTAACGATAAAATATAGCTGTGCGATTTCGCGATCATGACCATCAATGTTTCAAGAATGGATTCCATACCTCTCACCTCCGCTATTTATCCCATTTTGTGAGATTGTATCTGGATATGACGCCGGAAAGCTGGCTCACATAAGAACCAGAAGTCGCGTATCCGCCGTTTTTGATAATCTGCAGCTGTCGCTTATAGCTCTTCGTATCCGTAAGTCCCGCATAGCGCTTCCGGCTGCCGTTTCTGGCATTCAGCAGGTATGCGGAATGATCCTCGATAGAATCCTCGATACAGGAATATTTGCGGAACTTCGCCGTGATGCGATAGCGCCCTCCGGAACCATATTCATAGGTTCCCTTTTTATAATAATTCACCCCGTCCCAGGCAGTCCCCTCCCAGGTATTGCCGGAGAGGCTCATCTTCATGCCGAAAAGATTGTTCCCGTTCTGCGCCAGCGTAGACTGTCCCCAGCCACTCTCCAGGATCGCCTGTGCCATGGTCACGGACGCCAGGATGCCGGTACGTTTATAGTTTTCTCTGGCAATGGGACCAAGCTTTTTGATAAACTCGGATTTGCCGATATTTTTTGCCTTTGTGGCTGACTTATGGATGCCCGGACGCACCTTAAGGGTCACTGCCTTCGTCTTGCTGTTGTAAGAATACTGCAACCCGAAAAAGGCCGCCGCCTGATTCACCGGAACCAGCAGATCGTTCACCCTGCTCTTTTTAAATGTGACAAAATACGGCTTCACATTCAGCTGCATTTTTGTCCCATTGACCTTCGCATACTTTTTACCCGCGTAAAAAACGACCTTTCTCGCACCGTAGCGCAGGGTCACCTTATTGCCTTTTTTGTTATGTACCGCACGGATGCCATTGTCAGAAAAGAGCGTCCGGCATGGAACATAGATGGTGGAGCCGATCTTCACAGACGGCGCCTGGGCGGACGTCGATGCCAGAGACACGTCCTCGCCGCTGTATTTCACCCTGACAATGGTTCCTTTCAGACTGTCGTTATGGCCGTTTTTGATGACGGGAATCTTTGCCGCCTGTACCGGCGATGCCTTCCATGTCATCCCCGCCGTCAGCACCAGCGCTGCTACCATTAACTTTTTCTTCACAATATTTCTCCTCTCAACGAAATTACTCCATGATATATCACACATTTCTATAATTATGTCTTTTTCGTCAAAAATGTGTTACGAAAGTATTATATACTGGAAATTTGTTTGGAATAAGTCTTTTTTGATATTTTGCAGCAATTCCCCGTGGAGCAGATCAGACAAAAAGACGTCTCCCGAAGCACCGCCGGGAAACGTCTTGTCCTATCCTGTATGCACTTTTTGAAAAGGGACCGCTGTCTCTGCCTCAAAAGGCAGCGTCCCCATTTGCCGGCCTCTGCGTTTATTAGATCTGCTCCAGAGCCTGTGCCAGATCAGCGATCAGGTCGTCCGCGTCCTCAATACCGCAGGAATAACGGATCAGATCCGGTTTTACGCCGCAGGCTTCCAGCTCTGCGTCGTTCATCTGGCGGTGCGTTGCGCTGGCCGGATGGAGACAGCAGGTTCTGGCGTCCGCCACATGGGTCTCGATGGCTCCCAGTTTGAGATGCTTCATGAAGTTCTCGGCTGCCTTTCTGCCGCCTTTGACACCGAAGCTTACCACGCCGCAGGAACCGTTCGGCAGATATTTCTGCGCCAGTGCGTGGTATTTGTCGCCTTCCAGACCACAGTAATTTACGTAGGTCACCTTCTCATGGTTCTGTAAGAACTGTGCCACTGCCATGGCGTTCTCGCAGTGCCGTTTCACACGGACATGCAGGCTCTCCAGTCCGAGATTCAGGATAAATGCGTTCTGCGGAGACTGGATGGAACCGAAGTCACGCATCAGCTGTGCCGTCGCCTTTGTGATGTAGGCGCCCTCCAGGCCGAATCTTTCCGTATAGATCACGCCGTGGTAGCTCTCATCCGGCGTGCACAGTCCCGGATATTTGTCCGGATATTTTGTCCAGTCAAACTTGCCGCTGTCCACGATACAGCCGCCGACGCCGGCGCCGTGACCGTCCATGTACTTTGTGGTGGAATGGGTCACGATATCTGCGCCCCACTCAAACGGACGGCAGTTGATCGGTGTGGCGAAGGTATTATCCACGATCAGCGGTACCCCGTGGGCATGGGCCGCCTTTGCGAACTTCTCGATATCCAGCACCGTGAGGGCCGGATTGGCGATGGTCTCTCCGAACACTGCCTTCGTGTTCGGACGGAAGGCCGCGTTCAGCTCCTCCTCACTGCAGTCCGGGTCCACGAAAGTAAACTCAATGCCCATCCGCTTCATGGTCACGGCAAACAGGTTGTACGTTCCCCCGTAAATAGAAGCGGAGGAAACAATATGGTCGCCGCAGGAAGCGATGTTGAATACAGAATAAAAAGAAGCGGCCTGTCCGGAAGAGGTCAGCATGGCAGCCGTACCGCCCTCCAGCTCACAGATCTTCTTTGCCACATGATCATTGGTCGGGTTCTGCAGTCTGGTGTAGAAATATCCGTCTGTCTCCAGGTCAAACAGCTTACCCATATCCTCGCTGGTGGCATATTTGAATGTGGTGCTCTGTATGATCGGAATCTGACGAGGCTCACCGTTGCCCGGCGTGTAGCCTCCCTGTACGCATTTGGTAT
>DXEQ01000165.1 GCA_019114885.1 Candidatus Anaerobutyricum stercoripullorum | reverse complement strand
TACACTATTTTTTTATTTTTATAAAGGGAATCCTTTCAATTTTTCACAAAATATTGTATACTAGGCACATAACCCTGAAGACACCGGAACACCGGCGCTCTTTTCCATCCGGACAGGCAGCGCGAGGGTTTCCGGCACTGATTCTAACAATTTAATTTATGGGAGGTAACAGAGAAATGGGCTATATGGATGTTTATAATGAATGGTTATCCAATCCTTATTTTGACGAGGATACGAAGGCAGAGCTTCGTGCCATCAAGGATGACGACAACGAGATCAAGGAGCGGTTCTACACCAACCTTGCTTTTGGTACCGCGGGGCTTCGTGGCGTGCTCGGAGCAGGTATCAACCGGATGAATATTTACGTTGTCCGCCGTGCGACACAGGGTCTTGCCAACTACATTTTAAAGCAGGGCAGAAAAGACAACCGCGTTGCCATCGCCTACGATTCCAGACACATGTCTCCGGAGTTCGCCGATGAGTCCGCGAGAGTGCTGGCTGCCAATGGGATCACCGCATATAAATTTGAATCTTTAAGACCGACACCGGAGCTGTCCTTCGCCGTACGCGAGCTTGGCTGCATCGCAGGTATCAACATCACCGCCAGCCACAACCCGCCGGAATACAACGGCTACAAGGTATACTGGGAAGACGGCGCGCAGTTCACCCCGCCGCATGACGCAGGCGTTACCGCTGAAGTTCTCGCCATCGAGGACCTGTCCAAGGTGAAGACCATGACCGCTTCCGACGCCATGGCTGCCGGCCTTTACAAAGTCATCGGCGCTGACATCGACGACAAATACATCGCTGCTCTTAAGAAACAGATCAAGAATCAGGACGCCATCGACAAGATGCAGAAAGATATCACCATCATCTACACACCGCTGCACGGCACAGGAAATGTACCGGCAAGACGGGTGCTTCATGAGCTCGGTTTTGAAAATGTATACGTTGTTCCGGAACAGGAACTGCCGGACGGCAACTTCCCGACCGTAGGTTATCCGAATCCGGAGTCCAGCGAAGCATTTGAGCTTGGTATGAAGATGGCAAAAGAAAAAGACGCGGATCTCGTTCTCGCCACAGACCCTGACGCTGACCGTCTCGGCTGCTACGTCAAAGACAACAACGGCGAGTACCACGTACTGACCGGAAACATGAGCGGATGTCTCCTCTGCGAATACACCTTAAGCCAGATTGCTGCCAAGAGCGGTATCCCGGCTGACGGCGAGGTAATCTCCTCCATCGTTACCACAAACATGGTTGCCGCCATCGCGAAGGCTTACGGCGCCAAGTTCGTGGAAGTTCTGACCGGATTCAAATGGATCGGCAGAGAGATCCTGCGCATGGAGAATGAAGGCAAGGGTACATACCTCTTCGGTCTGGAAGAGAGCTACGGCTGCCTGATCGGAACCCACGCAAGAGATAAGGACGCCATTATGGCTACTCTGGCTCTCTGTGAGGCTGCCTGCTACTACAAGGCACAGGGCAAGACCATGTGGGATGCCATGATCGATATGTATGAGAGATACGGCTACTACTTAGACAGCGTGAAGTCCGTCACTCTGGCAGGTATCGAGGGACAGGCACAGATCAAGAAGATTCTTGAGACCCTCCGCGCTGAGGCTCCGACCACCATCGGTTCCTGGCAGGTACTCTCCGCAAGAGATTACAAGACCGGCGTTATCAGGAACCTTGCTACCGGCGAAGAGACCGAGACCGGACTGCCGGCTTCTGACGTGCTCTACTATGACTTAAACGACGACGCATGGGTTTGCGTTCGTCCGTCCGGCACAGAGCCGAAGATCAAGTTCTACTTTGGCGTTAAGGGCACCAGCCTGGAAAATGCACAGGAATTATCCGATGCTATGGCTGAAAATATCCAGAAGATGCTGGACGAGATGCTGTAAAATCACTGCTAACAAACACAGCGTGACAAAGATATGGCAAAAAGTATATTGACAATTTTATCATTCTGAGTATATACTACAAAGCAGAAAAGCAAAGGCGCTTTGGATAGAGATATCCGAAGTGCCTTTTTTATTGCATAGCAGACAGAAAGAAGGGTATGACTTATGTGTACGATCATGTGTTATTGTTCTCCAAAAGCAGATTACAGCCGGTTTCTGGAAGGGCTCGCTCCGACGGTCTCCCGCGGCCCGGACGCCACCGAGATCATCAATACGGGAAGCGGACTGATGGGATTTCAGCGTCTGTCCATCATGGGCCTGACCAAGGAAGGGCTGCAGCCCTTCGCTCTGCACGGCAATTATCTTGTATGCAACGGAGAGATCTACGGTTTCCGCCCGATCCGGGAGAAACTGATGCAAAAAGGCTATACATTTCTCAGTGAAAGTGACTGTGAAATCCTCCTCCCTCTGTACGAGGAAATGGGAACCGATATGTTTGCCACGCTGGACGCCGAGTACGCCCTCGTGCTGTACGATGCTTCCACCGATTCCTATATCGCCGCCCGGGACCCGATCGGCATCCGGCCGCTGTTCTACGGATACGATTCGGACGGAAGTATCGTGTTTGCCAGCGAAGCCAAGAACCTGACCGGTCTGGTGAAAAGCATCCACGCCTTTCCGCCCGGACATTATTACAAAGACGGCAAGTTCATCTGTTACCGCGATATCACGGCGGTAGACAAGGTGCACTCCGATGACCTGGACGTTTTGTGCGGCAACATCCGGGATAAGCTGATCACCGGCGTCAAAAAGCGGCTGGATTCCGATGCTCCCATGGGCTTTCTCTTAAGCGGCGGCCTGGACTCCTCCCTTGTCTGCGCCATCGCCGCGTCCTGCCTGGACCGGCCGATCCGCACCTTCGCCATCGGCATGGAGAAGGACGCCATCGACTTAAAGTATGCCCGGGAAGCCGCGGAATACATCGGCAGCGAACACACGGAGATCTATATCACAAGGGATCAGGTCATCCAGGCGCTTCCGCTGGTGATCAAGGCTCTCGCCACCTATGACATCACCACCATCCGGGCGTCCATGGGCATGTATCTCCTCTGCAAGGCGATTCATGAGCAGACAGACGTCCGCGTCCTGCTGACCGGTGAGATCTCCGATGAATTATTCGGTTATAAATATACGGATTTTGCCCCGTCTCCGGAAGAATTTCAGAAGGAATCTGTCAAGCGGGTCAAAGAATTGTATATGTACGACGTGCTGCGGGCGGACCGCTGCATCAGCGTACATTCCATGGAGGCGCGGGTGCCGTTCGGCGACCTGGACTTCGTCTCCTATGTGATGGCCATCGATCCGGCCAGAAAAATGAATACATATAACAAGGGAAAATATCTGCTGCGCCACGCCTTCGAAAAAGACAACCTGCTCCCACACTCCATCCTCATGCGGGAGAAAGCGGCCTTCTCCGACGCGGTCGGCCACTCCATGGTCGACGACCTGAAAGAGTTCGCCGAATCCCTTTATACCGATGAAACATTTGCTGAGAAGGCGGCCAGATACACTCACGCCACACCGTTTACAAAGGAATCGCTCCTGTACCGGGAGATCTTCGAATCCTTTTACCCGGGACAGGCGTACATGATCACGGATTTCTGGATGCCGAACAAAAACTGGGAGGGCTGCGACGTGACAGACCCGTCCGCCAGAGTGCTGTCCAACTACGGAGCCAGCGGGATATAATTATCCCGCCAGCAGCCTCTGCCGCATCTTTCTGACTGCAAAGGGGTGGGGACTTCTCGCAGATCTCAAAAACTTTACGCGCAATAACAAAAACATTGTTCCGGTTTTTTTGATCCGATGATCACCTCTCCCTTTGCCTCCGGATCATCCATGATCACCTCCCCTACCTGCGGCACATAGATGTGCCCTGCATGTGGATTTTTGATGCTGATGACCGGCGTAGTCACTGTGGCCTCCACATCGGATTTCTCAAAACAGAGGTCCGTGTCGATCATCTCACAGTGGACCAGCTTCAGATTCTTACAATAACAAAACGGCTGTGTACCGATGATCTTACAATTGATCAGTGTCAGTCCATCAGAATACCAGGCGAAATACTCCCCTTTGATGGTACTGTTTTTCACTGTAATATTTTCGCCGTGCCAGAAAGCATCTTTGGTATCAAACGTACAGTTCTCAAAGACGCCGTCTTTGATATACTGGAAAGAATACTTTCCCTTAAAATTCACATCAGAAAAGCGCAGATGCTCCGAGCGCATCATAAAATACTCACTCTCGGCATGGCAGCGGCGCATCTTAATATTTCTCACCGACCAGCCAAACTCCGGGGAAATGATATCGCAGTCCTCCACGACCACATTGCTGCACTCCCTGAGTGCTTTGATTCCGTGCATCTTTGTTCCGGTGATGGTGATGTCAACGGAATACCACAGGGCCGCCCGGCAAAGTTCGGTCATCTCGGAATCTTTGATCATCAGATGCTCATCGTGCCAAAATGGATACCGCAGATTACAAAATGTGCGGCACACCCGGACATTTTTGCTCTCCTTCAACGCGCTCTCTCCGTCAGCCGGACCATCAAAGGCGCAGTCCTCCAGAACCACGCCGTCACTGCCATATAATACTCTCTCTTCATCAAATGTCTGATTCTTTATTATCGTCATCTGTGTATACCTCCCAATTACTTCTATCCTCACAACTGGCTCAGCTGCATATTTTTTTTACCAGTGTGCTGACAACTCATTATGTGAAATGTGAGCAGGTCTGTACATTAAGATAACTGTAACACTTCCTTCCTGCAATGACAAATACTTGATTCGTATTGTCTGTTATAGCTTTTTTCTATATAAATCTCTGTCAGTCCATTCCATACTTTTTCACGCTCTCAAGGTCGGGGTAAAATGACAAACTCAGGGCAACAAAAGGAAATATCCGTAGTATCTGAGTATACGGCTCAGATTGGTGTTTTCCAAAAATATCTGTAATATTCAGGCTACAAACACGGTTCATATCCCAGTTCTTCCAAGAGCGCTGTAATATCCACGCTGCGAACACGGTTCATACCCCAGTTCTTCCAGCAGCGCTGTAATATCCACGCTACGAACACGGTTCACATCACAGTTCTTCCAAGAGCGCTGTAATATCCACGCTGTGAACACGGTTCACATCACAGTTCTTCCAGCAGCGCTGTAATATCCACGCTGCGAACACGGTTCACATCACAGTTCTTCCAAGAGCGCTGTAATATCCACGCTGCGAACACGGTTCATACCCCAATTCTTCCAGCAGCGC